>JBDTMS010000456.1:0-4271 GCA_039934195.1 Betaproteobacteria bacterium | reverse complement strand
GACTCAACGCCTGCTTCAGCGCCTGCGTGAGAATCTCATCTGCGCGGCTCGGCTCGGCTAAACCCGACGGATGATTGTGGGCGAAGATCATCGCGGCTGCGTTTCGCGCAAGCGCGCGCTTCACGACCTCCCGCGGAAACACCGACGTCTGCGTCAGCGTGCCGCTGGAAAGCTCTTCAGTGGCAATCACGCAGTTCTGCGCATCGAGAAAAACGCCGAGGGAGATTTCCTTATCTTGCCGCAACAAGGTCAAGCGTAAAAAGTCGCGCACCGCTGCCGGCGAGCTCAGCTTGAGGCCCGATTTGAGCTCCTCTTTCAGCGCGCGGCGCGCCAGCTCGATTACCGCGAGGAGCTGCACCGCTTTGGCGTTACCGACCCCTTGCATCTTGAGCAGACGCTCGAGGTCCGATGCGAATAACGCGGTCAGACTGCCGTACTCTTGCAGCAGCTCGCGCCCCATGTCCACTGCGGACTTGCCCCGCACCCCAGTACGCAGCACGATCGCGAGCAATTCGGCATCACTCAGCGCTACCGCGCCGCGAGCTAACAGCTTTTCGCGCGGCCGCTCGCCTTCGGGCCAGTCGTTGATTGCCATAGGGCGTTGGACGTGGTGACAGATGCGTTGAGAACGGATGCGCGCGACTGATGTGTTTTCCCGGCATGGACTCGCCGATCGAACGAGACGCGCCGACCCCGGTCTGCGCGCATTCTTCAGGTGTATATTACGGAGTGAATCGACGATTACTTTACCGAAGATGACTGCACCCGCGCACCGCATTCTGCTGGGAATCACCGGCGGTATAGCTGCCTATAAAGCAGCCGAGCTATGTCGTCTGCTGATCAAAGCCGGCATGGACGTGCAAGTCGTTATGACGTCCGCTGCGGTCCGGTTCATCACCCCGATTACCATGCAGGCGCTGTCCGGCAAAGCGGTCTTTCTCGATTTGTGGGATGAGACGATTCCCGATGGGATGGGTCATATCGAGTTGTCGCGCGATCGCGATCTGATCGTCATTGCACCTGCGAGCGCAGACTTTCTGGCGAAGCTCGCTGCGGGAACAGCGGACGATTTGCTTTCTACCTTGTGTCTGGCGCGCGAATGCCCTTTACTGGTCGCCCCGGCGATGAATCGGCAGATGTGGGAACAGGCGGCAACACAGCGCAACGTTAAGCGCATCGCTGCGGACGGCGTCATCATCAGCGGCCCAGGAAGCGGCGATCAAGCATGCGGAGAGATCGGCATGGGCCGCATGTCGGAGCCTGAGGATGTGCTTCGAGACATCGCGGCCCAATTGCAACCGCAAGTTCTCGCGGGCGTGCGCGTACTGGTAACCGCGGGCTCCACATTCGAAGCGATCGATGCGGTTCGCGGCATCACAAATCGCAGCTCGGGCCGCATGGGCTACGCGGTGGCGCGAGCTGCGATGGAATGCGGCGCCTCGGTGACGCTCGTGTCCGGACCGGCGACGGTGAACCCTCCCGCGAACGCGCAGCTGTTATCCGTCACTTCCGCGCAGGATATGCTCGATGCGGTGAACGCGCACGTCGCCGACTGCGACGTTTTCATCAGCGTCGCAGCAGTCGCGGATTATCGCGTGGCAACACCGAGCGCACAGAAGCTGAAGAAGAGCACGGAAGCACTGACCCTCGAGCTGACACCGACTGTCGATATTCTCGCCAGCGTCGCGGGCCGTCTCAACCCGCCGTTCTGCGTGGGGTTCGCAGCAGAAAGTCATAACCTCGAGCAGTTTGCCGAAGACAAACGCCGACGTAAAAAGCTGCCGCTGCTCGCTGCAAATTTGGCGCACGAAGCGATCGGCGCGACGGATAGCGAGATGATCCTGTTCGATGATGACGGCCAGCATCGGTTACCCAAAGCGCCGAAGCTCGAGCAGGCGCGAGCATTGGTAACGCATCTCGCGCAGCTTTATCGGCGCGCCAAGTCGGTCAAACTAAACCGCTCGCCCCTGATAGTTTAGCGAGCGCCGGTTCGGCGTCACGATAGCATCCTGAGCAGCGCGTTCAAATTCAATAGGTATACATGCGCAACGTCGAAGTAAAAATTCTGGATTCGCGTCTTGCGGACAATTTGCCGGCATACGCAACAACGGGATCTGCGGGACTGGATCTTCGCGCATGCATCGAGCAGCCGCTCGAATTGAAGCCGGGACAAACCGAGCTGGTGCCTTCCGGTATGGCGATCCATCTGGACGATCCAGCGTTAGCGGCTATTGTATTGCCACGTTCCGGACTGGGGCATAAGCACGGCATCGTGCTCGGCAATCTGACCGGCTTGATCGACTCGGACTACCAGGGACAAGTATTCGTATCGCTCTGGAATCGCGGCACCGCGACATTTACTTTGAATCCGCTCGACCGCATCGCGCAACTAGTCGTTGTACCTGTCGTGCAGGTTCAGTTTCAACCGGTCGCGGAATTCAAACCGAGCGAGCGTGGCGCAGGCGGATTCGGAAGCACGGGAAAAGGATAGTCGCGCTTTTTAGAACACGCAGAAACAAAAACGGCCAGCAATCGCTGGCCGTTCTCGCGTGTAACTGGAATGCGCTATCGGTCGATCGCCGATCTCAATGCTCTTCTTTCGAAGGATCGGGCACTTCACCGGCCGCAATCCGCCGCTTTTCTTCCGAGCGGATATAGGCGATGACGCTGACGATCTCTTCCGCGCTCATGCTAGTGCCGAACGCACCCATGCTGCCGCCCATCGAGCGATTCGTGATTCCAACCGCGATCGTCGTGTAAATCCCGGTGTTGGTATTGCCGGACAGCGGGAATCTCCCGCAGGTCAGACACGGACCTTTGCCGCCTTTACCGCCGCCGCCGTGACAAAAGCCGCAGCGCTCGCTGAACTTGTCTTTACCAGCCGCAACGACTTTGGCGTCTTCGGCCGGCACGTCCATATCGGCCTCGTTCATCTTGTGCGCGAATGCCGGATTCGCCATCGCCAATCCAACAGCAAAAGCTAGTCCGCTCAGAACAACTGCGCATGTCCTGCCCGCTCTATTACCGAAAAACCCCAGCATTTCTTTTCCTCCCTGCGCTAACAATCAAGAAACCGGCGGATAGAACGGCACACCATAGCTTTCTATGATCTGCTTCATCTTGCCGTTGCTCAACAACTGATCGATGCTCTGGTCGACGAAGTCGAGCAAAGACTTATCTTCTTTTCGGATCGCGAAGCGGCTATTGAAACGTTGATCAGGCAATGGCACGTAGCCCGTCACCATGTGGAATTTAGCGTCTGGGAATTCCTGCTTGGCAACCGCGATCGCAGTCGCCCAAACCATGCTCGCATCGACTTCGCCCTTCGCCATGCCTTCCATGATGCGGCGATTGCCGAGATATAACTCGCGCGGAATTTTGTTGGTAAACAAGTAATCGTCGATCGGTGTAGACATCGAGACGCCGACTTTCATCTTGCTTTGCTTGAGGTCTTCCAGAGACTTCATTCCCTCTGCCTTGCCCTGGACGACCAGCACATAGCCCAAGCTGATGTAGGGCTTGGTGAAGAGCAGCTTGTGCTGCAGCAAGTCGTCGTCACCGCTGTCGGAGAGGCCGAGAAAGATATCGCACCTCTTAGCGAATATGGAATTTCTAAACGCTCGCCCGAGGCCGCCGCGGGTGCCGGTATCCGCCCAGAACATCTCGGCGCGCATGCCGCCGAGCTTTGCGATCTGCTGGAAGATCTCGACGTCGAAACCAGGCGGCGTACCATTCTGCTGCGAATACGGCCATCCGTAGGGGTCGGCGCACGCAGTCAATACGCCCTTCGCCTTGGCTCGCGCGAGCGTATCCGTTATTTCGTCCGGATCGGTACCTGTGCTCTGGTCTTGCGCATGCACTGACGACATCGTCACTGCGGCAACGAAGGCAAATGCCAACGCGGAAGTCAACTTGGTCAAAATGTGTTCCTCCAAAATACTCTAGCTGCAGCTTGGCTTGCGCGACAGTAAAGGTAGTGCTCCCTGAATATACTTAGTGTCCTTAATGCCATGCTGGTTTCATCTAACTGAACCATTTCGTTTTCGGCTGAAGACTCTCCGCTTCGGATTCGCTTTCGGCTGAAGATTCTCCACTTGAAACGCACTGCGCAAAATCTCTTGTCAGCGCTCTACCGCAAGTGCTAGTGGCAAAAGTAAGGGAGGGCATTGCTGCCCTCCCTTTATTTTACGCTTCCGGTATTAAGTCGTTATCGACCTTAGTCCTGGAGCGAAAACACCATCAGGCCTCCCCCTTTGGCGTGCTTCTTGTAC
>JBDTMS010000455.1:0-4271 GCA_039934195.1 Betaproteobacteria bacterium | reverse complement strand
TAGCCCTGCTGTTTAGCACTGCGAACAGCAAGGAATACGACCGCGTCTGCTTGTACCGCATATAACACCCAATACTCCCCAAGGGTGTACTCGCGCAGTAGCTCTACCTTCGCCCTGCCCTGCAGCGACTCCACAGCGCGGCGCGCTGCCGTCACGCGCGGCCCACGATCGCTTAAGAACGTCGCTGCGCGCCCGAGCATCGGCTGTTCGGCGATGAGCTCAGCGAGGTGTTCGATGTCCGCCAATAACGCTGTCAGGCGCGCAGAAGCCGAAGAGACATCTCGAGTAAGCAAGAACTCATGAATCGCTTCTAGATTTGCGCCGAAATTCTCCGCGTAGCGGATTGCACGCATTCTAGCCGTCGACAGCGCCTGCGACGACTCGGGCGCGCAGCTCTTCCGCAGTCATCATGCGGCCGGCGATAACATCCTCTAGCGCTTTTTGCGCCTCCAGCAAAGCGCTCAGGCTGCCCTGCTCCGCTTCGAGCGCGTGGTAATAGTCAAGTCGCTTAGCGTCTATCAAGGCGACGTGGCCCGCGCCGTTCTTGGTGAGGATTTTCTCAGAGCTATCGCGCACCACTTCCTCGGCGAGCTCAGCTAGTTTGGCCCTAGCCTCCGTAATCGGAACAATGTCGTTCGAGCGGATTGTCATGCAATCTCCTATGATCAGTACGTAGTAGCGTACGCGATTGCGTACGTTACTGCAAGATATCGGTCGAGAGTAGTGGAAACCTGGTTTCCACCAAATAAGGCGGAGATAGGCTGGCGGACTTATATGTCCAGCAATGCATAACGAGAAGGTCACCCCTCCGGTCGAGCCGAAAGGGTGTGTGTGAGCTCTTTTAGTATCGCGTCGATAGTGGCGTTGTCAGAGCAGCTGGCGTCCAGTGTGATCACCGCCCTACCCTTTCCATCCTTGCGCCAAGTGCCGACAGTGCGCTTTCCAACAATGAGCTTCTCCGGTGGGCCTGCGCTCGCCGTCCGACCTACCAACTGCGCACATACTTGGCTCGCGCTGAGGCGTTTTGATAACTGCCGGATCCTTTCGGCTCTTCTTAGCACTGACTTTTTGTCTGCGGCGATCGCCGTTTCAATCTCCTGCGCGTACCGTGCTTGAATCTCTAGGGGAGACGGAAATGCGTCAATGATGGCCGGGGGCAACTGTGCGACCATAATTGCCTTGCGAACCCAAGTATGACTAGCGCCAATTGCCTCGGCCAATCGACGCTGGGACTGGAACAGGTTGGCATCGAGGGCCGCTAAATAGGTTACCCCTTGTTCGTAAGCTGACGGATCTTCTCGCTCTCGATTCTCACGATCCATCGACAGAAAGAGCTCTAAGTCCGGCATGGGTCCGTTCCAAACCACGGCAAGTATGGGTAACCCGAGTTCCAAACAGGCTCGGTGCCGACGATGGCCGAACACAACTTCAAAACCGCCCGGCTGCTCTGTCGTTCGGACGAGTATCGGCTGCGTGTTCCCGGCTGCGAGTTCAATGCTCGACTTAAGGCGCGCAAAGGCCGCGGTTTCAAAGGAGCTCTCGTGCCTATTTGCCCAACGCGTGGGCTTAATGATTTTGGGGTCTAACTTAATAGTGGCAAGCGAACCGTCGTGTTGTTGCAGCTTCTCTCGCAACTCAGTCAGCTCACGTTGCATAGATAGCATCTCGCCACGCGCGGCTATCATGTTGCCTGGAGCGGTACGCGGCGCGGCTGGCTTGTCAGGATCCGCCGGCGCATTACTGCGCGCATCCAGCGCCGTTGCTAAGTCGGCGGTTGAATTGAATAAGCGTTTACCGATGCCGCTAGCCATATCATCTCCTCGTGGAGGAATCAGTGGAAACCTGGTTTCCACCCGTTACTGTCTTTCCTGGTCCGCACAAGATAAGTGAACGAGTGGAAACCGGGTTTCCAATACTTAATCTAGCTGCCACCGCTTGTGCTCCATTCATATGCGGACCCTACGCGGCTCGCCTTCTCCATGCCTCTACTACTGACTGCTCCACCAGTTCAACGACGCGATCGTACGCTGCCGCTGCCCGCTTGTAGGTTTTCGCAGAACCCTCGTACCGCTGCACGTCGTACACCGTCCCAAACTCTGCGGACTTCGACGAAGTAACAGTTGTCTTCGGCACTTCTACCGGCAGCAGATACTCGCCATAGGTCATCTGGATCCATTGACGGACTGCCGGCGCCGCGACGTCTGACTGGTCCACGCGGGAAAGTAAGACATGGAGAAAATCAAATGTCTTGACGCGCTCGGACTGCTTGTCGAGAGCGCTCCCGAGATCGGCAAACAGACCCCAAAACTGGGCGGAGCTTGCGAAGTCGAGGGCGGAGGGCGGGACGGGCACCAGGATTCCATCGGCCGCCATGAACGCGTTAATTGTTACGTAGGAGAGCGAAGGAGGGGTGTCGATGATGATTATGTCGTACTCGTCTCGAACGCCTTCCAGACTCGCATTGAGTACGTCCCAAAAGCGAAACCCGGTTTGTCTGTTTTCCATCTGCCGGGCGGGAAGGTCGAATTCGGCGTCGAAGAGAAATGGAGCGGCGGGTACTAAATCGATCCCCGGCCAGTAGGTCGGCTGGATGGCATATCGGATATCGGTCGCATCGCCGCGGCAAATGGGAAGAATCGTCATTTCTTCAGTTACGTCAGCCTCGGGCAAGATTCCGAAGAGTGTCGTCAATGATCCCTGAGGGTCCACGTCGATTGTGAGAACCCGGTGTCCCCGCATGCTTAGGCCCTGGGCGAGAACCATGGCGGTCGTTGTCTTGGCAACGCCACCTTTGAAGTTACCCACAGCGATCGTGATCGCACGTCGTCCTTGTGGGCGCATCGATGTTTCACGATAGGCTCGCGTCCACTGTTGAAGCTCCTCGAGGCTAAAAACACGACGCCCACCGGTTGGCGTTAGCTGCCCCTGCGGTAGATCATCCTTGCGCATGCGATACCCGATCTGCTGCTTCTCCACGTTGCATAGCGCCGCGACCTGGGTTAAAGAGAACGTCGGCGGGATCTTCCGAGCGTCCGGCGTTAGAAGCCGACCGCGAATTTCTTCCACCATGCCTGCAGCGCGTTTCGCCAGGGCGGTTATCCGCCGCATATCTATGGGTTGCGCAGTAGCAGGAGAGGGCGAAGTGGAAACCGGGTTTCCAGTCAAATCAGCTGATGTTTTCGTCGCCATATTAGGTCCAGTGGACAGATTGTGGCTAGTATAGCGAAAACCGTCTACTCGACGCTTAGTTTAACTGTGGACCGGATTTATTTAAGTGGCGAGCGTCGAGGCCCATGTGTGAGCTCAATTGGTACTCGCACCGCGCAGCAACCTTTTAATGTGAGGGCGATTGTGATTCGTTACGTTTATGCCACGCTTATTCCGGCACTCCGGCGTCCACTGCATGCTGAAAGGGGCGACGTTTCGTGATTTCCGTCCCCAAACCCCGTTCAGCGCTGTTCTGAATCACATATCCACTCACGTTGAAACCCAACGGGGCTCACGGTAAGCCAGGGCTGGCCACGAAGTGCTCACGATAAAGACCAACGGTACTCACATTAAGTACCAAATGGACTCCGCTAAAGAGATCTAACGTCAGGAACAGACAGGTGATTTCCGCTCCGCAATGCATTTCAATCTTTTAAGTTGGTTCTAAATCAATTAATCAAGAACACGCCTCTGGGTTAATGTGAATACACAAACTCACAATAAGCCGGCACAATGTGATCCATGCCGGACGAGATTCAATACCCAGTTGTGAACGAAGAGGTGCGTAGCTCCCCCTCCGATCCGCGAAAGCCACATCGCTTCCGGACGCCAGCCCTACGCGATGACGCCGTTGTACAAAAAGCCAATGAATCAATTGCGATCCGGCCGAAGAAAGGCAGGCTGACATTACTATCCCGTCGCATCTACAACGCGCTTTTGTACCACGCGCAACAGCAAGGCGTTGACGAACGCCAATATAGCTTGCCGCTGGCAACGCTCATCGGCGATGCGCACTTTAACTCCCGTAATGTCGGACTACTGAAAGAACACATTCGTGAGATGCAAACCACTCTGATCGAGTGGAACTCGGTCGGCCCAGTAGAGCAGCGTTGGACGTCCTCACAGTTGCTCGGCGCCGTGGAGATTATGGAACGCGGATCGGGTTATCCGGTCGTCATCAATTGGACCTATCCGGACAAGGTACGAGACCGCCTGCTGAAGCCAACGCGATATACCAAGATCCTTCTGGAGATGGGCGCTCAGATGCGCTCTTACGGCGCTGC
>JBDTMS010000454.1:0-4275 GCA_039934195.1 Betaproteobacteria bacterium | reverse complement strand
TGCCGAAGCCTTCCTTATCCGGGAAGCCGGCGTCCTGACCCTGCTTGGTCACGATGAACAGTTTTTCCGCACCGTTGGCAATGCGGCGATGACCGAGATCGTTGGCGCCGTTGTCGCTGACTGCCAATGCATTTTCGAACCGGCTGCCCTTCGGACCGAAGCGTACGCCCGACTGATTGCGGAATCCGTATGCATACACTTCCATCTTGTTATGCGCATACAGACCGTCGGAGCCTTTGCCGTCGATCTTCACGCGCATGATCGAGCCGCCGCAGGGGACGGTGGCCTTGATCACCTGGCCCGGCTTGGCTGCTACGCCGACCGGCAGCAACGCGCCCGTCAGGCGGCCGTCTGCCGACCTGACGTTGAGCCCGGTGTGCACGATGTCGCGGCACACGGGATCATGCGGGGTAGGCGGAAAACCATCGGGATGCGCGACCCAGAACGGGTCTTTCGGGATGTCGGTCCAGCCGTGGTTGTCGGGATCGGCAAAGCCGGTATTGCTCGGCAAGCCGATAGCGAAATAGAGATAACCGTCTTTGCAGGTTACGCCGCCGTTGCGGTGATCGCCCTGAGGCAGGTCCTTGACGATCAGCTTCAACTCGCCGTTGACGCCGTCCATCTCCCAGATTTTTTCGCCGTACTCCGGGATGTAGATTTTTTTGTTCTCGGCGCAGTAACCAATCTCGTTCATCACGGTGGTGAACGTGCCTTTGCCGATTTCTTTAATGAGCTTGCCGGTTTTGTCGAACACCTTGACGTTGGGCTTTTCGATTTCGCCACCGCCGAACAGCGGCCCGGAAATCGCGACCCAGACGTTGCCGTCGCCGTCGACCGTTACCCCTGAAGGCGTGTCGAGACCGGAGGCGAACACTTTGACTTCATAACCTGGTGGAACCACGATCTTGGAAGGATCGGGTTTGATTGCGATACGCTTTTCCCATCCACCGGCTTTGCCGGTGCCTTGCTGATCGGCCAGAGCGACCGATGCGATAAGCGGCGCCGCTAGTGCAGCGGCGATGACGCACTTGAAGAATCTCATTGCCCCCTCCTCCTGTATGAACGCTTTTTGACTGGAAGACAGTGATTCTCAGATTGCCCGTTTGATTGAGGCGACTGATCGATCTCGACGTGAATTGTGCGCGGTGGGCCTCCTTTGAATTTTCGGTTGCGACTGACGCCGCCCTTTTCGTTTTGCGACTAACGGCGCCGTTTCCTCTGCGGCTTACGCCGCCTGGTGCCGTTGCTGTCGCGGGACTAGTTGAGGGGAAGCGATCGGATATAAGCGATGACGTCGTACATTTGTTCTTTCGACAACGTGCCTTCCCAGGCCGGCATGTAGCTGCTCTTGCCGATGCCAGGACCGCCTTTGGTTATCGCCAGCACTAGGTATGAGTCGGGCAACTCGTCGATGTAGCCCTTCTTGGTAAGGTTGTTTACGTGCGGCATGAACACCAGTCCGTCGCCTTTGCCTTCTTCGCCGTGACAGCCGCGGCAGTAGCGGTTGTACAGCGTAGTGCCGCGATCGACGTCGCCTTTCGGGACCTGTTCTTCCGCTTGTGCACTGCTGGTCGCACTTATGGGACCGGGTAGCAATGCACATGCAAATATGCTTGCGAACAAAAGTGCCCAATCGACCAACGAGCGGTGGGCCAACGAGCGGACGCGATTTATTGCGTTGCGATTTTTTATTGCGTGCTGCACCAGAGTTGCTCCCCCGCACTATTTGTGGCCGACCGCAATATTGGGGTGCGCGGCGTTCTCCGGTCAAGTCGAACGCTCAGGGAAATTATCCCGTCGCGCAATCGCGATCAACGCCTGCTCGGTCCGATCGGCAGCTTGCCGCGCCAGTATTGGATCAAAAAAAAGCCGCCGGCCATGCCGCCGAGATGCGCGAAATGCGCGACGCCGGATTGCGTTCCCGTAACGCCGAGAAACAATTCAATCGCGCCGTAGATTAGGACCAACACCCATGCACGCATCGGGATCGGCGGGATCAACAGCATCACCATGCGCTGCGGATACATCATGCCGAACGCAAGCAGCAATCCAAACACGCCGCCGGACGCGCCAATGGTGGGATACGGCGGCAAATCGGTGAAGCTCGCGATCGCCAATTGCGCAACCGCCGCGCTCACTACGCAAACCAGGTAATACACGAGATAGCGCCGCGGTCCCCACACCCGCTCGATGTCCGACCCGAACATGTACAGCGCAAGCATGTTGAAAAACAGATGCGTCACGTTCCCGTGCAAAAACGCATAAGTCACCAGTTGCCAAATTTGGAAATGCGGGCCGCCATCGAACGACGACGTCGGGCCGGTGCCCAGCGTCCACAGTCCGAATGGAATGATCAATTGGTCGCCCGTGACGCTCTGGAGCACGAACGCCAGAACGTTGAGAATCATCAGCACCTGCGTGACGCGCGGAATCAAATGCATAATTTCATCTAGCCTAAGGGGCGGTTGCGGAGAAACTAAAAGACGCGGCACCAGAAAAACTAAAACGCGCAGCAGCGGCGCGCGCGGGTCGCCCAGGTACGCACAGGAACGGAATCTACGCACTGTGACCGCCGTAGACCTGAGATCGGCCGCTAACCCGGGGATCTCCCGTTTACCCTGGGGATTGCCCGTTAACCCTGGGGCAGATTGAGCCGATGCCGGTCGGATTCAAGGCCACGTTACGACGACGCGCGACACGCCCTTTGCCTAAGGTGCGCAATCATACGCATCTGCCGATTTCGCCGCGTTTGCATGAATTATTCCGTATGCGTCCCGTCCAAACTCCACGCGGTGCGTTAGCGCCTCGCAAAATCGATAAGACCCACGTAAGCGATCGCGGCCAAGCTGCGCAGATCGCATGCACCGGCAGGAGCCTAGACAATGACACCGAGTGAATTGGCCGATCTCAATCTATTACTCGAACAACTGATTCGCGCGCGCGGTGTGCGTAAGAATCCGGACGCCGACGCGCTGATTCAGCGCGCGCTCGATCTGCAGCCCGATGCGGGTTACCTGCTGGTTCAGCGTGTGCTGATCTTGGAGCAGGCGCTCGATCAAGCAAGGGCTCGTTTGCAGGATTCTCAGGCGCAGAAGACCAATCCACCCGCGACGCCACCGGACATGGATTCGAGCGTCGGCGCGCTGGCGCGCGGACTAAATGCGCGCGACGGCGCCACGCCCAGTGCGACCGCGTTCGGTAGAACGGCGGAGGCAGCGCCGCCGCCTGCCGTCGATCCGAGCCGTGGCTATGCGCAACCACAGGGCCGCAGCTCATGGCTCGGCAATATCGCGTCGACCGCTGCCGGTGTAGCCGCAGGCGCTTTCTTGTTTCAGGGTGTCGAGAGTTTATTGGGGCATCACGGCGGCCTCGGCGGATCGGACGCGCATCCGGCGCAGGCGCTCAACGATAATAACTTCGGGCACGAGCAGCGCTTTAGCGATTCCACGCAGGCCGCAGATGACGACTTGGGCCAGGATTCTCTAGACGAGGACTTGGCCGTCCCAGACGACGATTCGCTCGATACCGATTTCGGCAGCGATTCCGACTTCGCTTAAAGCGCGGCTTAATTCTTGATGCGTCGTCGAAACTAGGGTGATGCCTCTTCGCAACTAGCTTGCGACGCGCACATCGGCACGCGCATCGAGCTGCTGTCCTTGGTCCTCGCGGAATTCGGTCTTGACGAAGCGCGTGTCGTAGCCGTTGAACAAGTGCCCGAGCAATCCGCGGTTGAGATCGCTGGTGCCCATGTACCAGTCGGCGATCGGGTAGGTGAGATTCATGTTGTGCTCCATCATGATCGGCTGACTGTGATGGGCGGCGTGATGGCGGCGAATCGTGTTGACCAGCGGAAGGTGGCGCACGAAGAAGTTGTCATGCACGTGGCAGCACAGATGAAACACTTCGTAATTTAAATAGTAGATCGGCGTCAGCATCATCAACACATAGCCCGCGTTGGCCGACCAGATGTAGCCCAGCACGAGCGCCGGCACCAAAGTCATCAGCATGAACACCAGCAGCGCGTACGGCGGGAACAACACGATGCGCCATTCGCGGTTGCTATCGTACGTCATCACCTTTGCGGTGAAGTACTGATGGTGCTGATGCGTATGCCGATGAAACACCGGATACAACACACCGCCCAGGCCTTTGATCGGGCGATGCATCGCGTTGCGATGCAACCACCATTCGTTGAAGTTGTAGAACACCAGCACTGGAACAGCGAAGGCAATTTCCAGGATGCTCGGCGCTTCGATACGATAGATGCAATAGGCG
>JBDTMS010000453.1:0-4277 GCA_039934195.1 Betaproteobacteria bacterium | reverse complement strand
GATTCGCATCCGGGCGATAACCTGTATACCACCTCGCTGCTCGCGCTCGACGCTGAAACAGGCGCGATCAAATCCCATTTCCAGTATCACCAGAACGATTCCTGGGATTGGGACGAGATCGAAGCGCCGATGTTGATCGACCTGCAAAAGGGCGGACGCACGATCAAGTCTCTGGTGCATCCGGGCCGCGATGCAATCATGTGGGTGTTAGAGCGCACCAGCAGCGGCATCAAGTTCGTATCCGGCTCGCCCTACGTCTACCAAGACGCATGGACCGGTGTCGACGCGAAAACCGGTCGCCCGCAAGTCGATCTGGCGCACAAGCCGAGACTGGGTCAGAAGATCGATTTTTGTCCTTCGCTGTGGGGCGGCAAAGACTGGCCGTCGGCTGCTTACAGTCCGAAGTCGAAGCTGCTATTCGTCCCCGCCAACGATGGCTTCTGCGGCAGTCTGACCGGACGCAAAGAAGAGTACGCACCCGGCCAGTTGTTCCTCGGCACCAAGATCGAGGACATCAAGCTGAGCGTGCGTCCTGGTGCAACCCACTGGGGCGAGATGCAGGCGTGGGATCTCAGCACGGGTAAAAAAGTCTGGCAGCACAATTTCCCGAAGTCGCAGTTGTTCGCAACGGTGCTCGCGACGGGCGGCGATCTGGTGTTTGCCGGGGGCACGAACGATCGCATGTTCCGCGCGTTCAATGCCAAGAACGGTGAGGTGCTGTGGGAGATCAAGACCAACTCCGGGATCGATGCCGCACCGGTTTCCTACGAGGTTGACGGCACGCAATACATCGCCGTGCAATCCGGCTGGGGGGTCGATGCGCAGCGTATACAAGATGCGCTCGCCGGGCTGGACATCGGCGTATCTTCGAACGTCCCGCAAGGCGGCGTCGTCTGGGTATTCGCGCTGAAGAAGTAGCGGCAAGGTAGCGGCACTGGGTTGAAACGCGGACGGTGCGACGAGCGCCGTCCGTGGCTACGTTAGTCGCCGCGTCGACCCACGGCACCTGCGGTTCAGGTGTTGTAATCGCTCCAAAAGAAATCTCGCGGCGATGTGCTCGAGTACCTTAGCGCGGATCGTCGATATGCGCGACCGCCTCGATCTCGATCAGCAAATCATCCAGTACCAACTTACCGATGCCCACCATCGTTGCTGCCGGCGGCTGCGTCACGGAGATGTAGCGACTTCGTACGTTCATCACAGTCTTCCGCGCTTCTGGCGTCAGGTCCGTCATGAATATGGTGAACTTGATGACGTCGGTAAAGGTGGCGCCGACGCCGGCGAGCGCAAGCTTCAAATTTTCGAAAACCTGGACCGTCTGCGCTTGCAGATCTCCAGACCCGACGACGTTGCCCTCGGCATCGACGGCGACTTGGCCGCTGATGAAAGCCAGCGTGCCCGCATTGGCGCAGGTGACTTGCGTATACATACCGAGCGGTTTTAGCCCGGGCGGGTTGATGAACTTTTTGCCTGCCATGGTCTGCCTCCTAATCGCGGTTTAAACTGCGTGATGAGCATCACACATGCTCTGCGTGTTTTTCTAGTGCGGACGGCATGATGCGGTCGCTTGCGGCGATTGCCATCGCAGAGAGCAAGAACGTGATGTGAATGCCGGTCTGCGCTATCAGCGTCTTCTCGTCGTAGGCCGCCGCGTTGATGAACGTTTTCAGCAGGTGAATCGACGAGATTCCGATGATCGCCGTCGCGAGCTTGACTTTAAGTACCGAAGCATTCACATGCGAGAGCCACTCCGGCTGGTCCGGATGCGATTGCAGGTTCATCCGCGATACGAATGTTTCGTAGCCGCCGACGATAACCATGATCAGCAAGTTCGAGATCATCACCACGTCGATGAGTCCCAGCACAACCAGCATGATCACGGTTTCGTTGAGCTTCTCCGGACGCTGAATACCTTCCACCGTGACGGCGTCGAGAACGTGAGCCAGCGCGCCGACATTGCCGAGCGCCGCCAGCAAAAGATAGTAGAGCTCCTGCCAGAACAGCCAGACGTAGACGCCCTGGGCGACGATCAGTCCAAGGTAGAGCGGGAGCTGCAGCCAGCGACTCGCGAAAATCAGCGACGGAATCGGGCGTAGTGCGCGTGCTTCATCAGGTGGCTTCATAAGATCTAGTTTTTAGAATCCGGTCGACGGTCAGTCGACATGTTGCACTACCCATCGATATAGACCACGTCGCCGACCCGTAGTGTTCCGGGGCTCGCGATCAATCCGTACACGCCGACGTTCTGATCGGCATCTTTCACCACTGTGCGCAGGATCGTTTTGTCCGCAGGGAAATTCGGCTGAGCTCGAGTAACGGCGCCGCATCGCGGCGTCGCACCCGCGCAGTCGACCGCTGCGTCGCCGATTGCCAGGCGCTTGCCGAGCCACTCTTGCTCCACAAAACCTTCCGCATCGACATTGGTTTCGATCAAGAGGTTCGGCCGAAAGCGACGGGCATCCCAGTCCGCGCCCGGGTTTTTTTCTTTGAGCCGAGCGAGGGTGGCGGTCGTGACGATGTGCAGCGGGGTCACGAGAAAAAATGATCCCGGAATCGATACGAAATCTACCAGTGGCGGTGGCAGCTGGCTGAAGTCGGGAATCGGCTCGCCCGCTTCACGATCGAACGTCGCGGCAAGCTCTCGCAACCACGTGTGGTCGTCGAGTTTGTGGCGCCGATAGAAGTCGCGATCGGTGTCCGGCCGAAATGGTTCCAGCGTCGACGAATGGCCGATGAGATGCGAAAGTTTGGCATGGATTTGCGCCGCGCCGCTGCTCAAGACCGAACCGTCCGGGAACGTGACGTAGACGCCATCGGTGTCGGCCGCAGCGGACGCGCCCTCGCAGCGCGCCGAACAGAGAAGCAAGTCCGGACGGAACTTGCAGCTCTGAATCTCCTTACGGGTGGTGTCGCGCAACGCCCAGATGCGATCGCCGCTCAGCCCTTTCTCGCCGAGCGCAGAAGCTTCAAGCCGCTCGCCGGCCATGCCTTTCACCGGATACCGCCAGATCTCTTTAATCTTTCCTACATTGCGCATCTCATTCCCTGTCTTCATCGCCGTGCAGTCAGCGGCGCGGATTGGCCTAGATGCGGATCGCGCGCGCCCGCATCGATCCAGCTCCTGCGGATCGATCCAGGTACTGCGTTCGGAGATCCTACCGTAGAGTCTAAAAGCGGGACTGCGTCGTTCGTGGAGAGTCGCTCTCAAGCGAATGCTCAGCGAGCAAAATGCGAGCTGCGAACATCGTCGAGCCACCGCTGGGTGCAAGCTGACCGCCACGAGAAAAAAACGCCCGTTCGTTTCCGAACGGGCGTTGCAGTCCATCTAGCTTGATCGTCGCCGAGCAAACAGCTCGGCGCCGTTACTGTTAGGCGCTCAACTGATCGCCCAACGGCAGGTTGCGAATCCGCTTGCCGGTGGCAGCGAATACCGCGTTGACAAACGCTGGTGCAAACGGCGGCACGCCGGGTTCACCGACACCGCTCGCTGCATCATCGATGGTCGCGGGCACGATGTACGTTCGTACGTCCATGGCGCCTTCACCAATCCGCAGAACCTTGTAGTCGTGGAAATTGTTCTGCTGTACACGCCCATCCTTGAAGGTGATCTGCGTGTACTTGGCGATGCTCAAACCCATGACCGCAGCACCTTCGATCTGCGAACGCACGCGCTCCGGGTTGACGCAAAAACCGCAGTCGATCGCCGTATCTACACGGGGAACGGAAACGTTGCCTTTGTCGTCCACAGCAACCTCTACGACGGTCGCTACGTACGTCAGGAAGCTGCGTTGTACCGCGATGCCCAAGCCATGGCCGGCGGGCAACTTGCGACCCCAGCCCGCCTTTTGGGCAGCGAGCTCGACCACACGACGCGTGCGGGCGGTGTCGACGGGATAGGTATCCCACGGATCCCCGTAGTTCCACAGCTCATTCGTGACGGTCTTGCGCGGGTCGACGATGCGTGGCGGTCCGATCATTTCGAGCAGGAAGTCCTTCGGATCTTTACCGAGCTCCTGCGCCAATTCCGCCACCATCGACTGCATGGCAAACGCGTGCGGAATGTTGTTGACCGAACGGAACCAGCCAATGCGGGTGTGCGCAGTAGCCTCGCCGGTTTCCAGCCGCAGATTCGGTACGTCGAACGGCGTATCGATCAGCCCAAGGCCGAGCTCGAGAGAGCTTTCGCGCTTCGGATCCGGCATGAAGTTGGACATCAGCGACGGTGCTACGCTGCGATGACGCCAAGCGACGACTTTCTTGTCCTTGTCGATGGCGGC
>JBDTMS010000452.1:0-4285 GCA_039934195.1 Betaproteobacteria bacterium | reverse complement strand
CGCCGAAGTATTCGCGATGCAGATGCCGCGCCGGAAAGATAAACGGCAACGCCGAGGATGCCATCAGATGATCGACGCCGATCTCGGTGAACAAGCCGACCCGCCGCGCGCGCCGCCAACCGGAGAGAGTCGGCGCTCCCTGACAGAAGCTGACCGATTCGCCAGAGGTATATCCCGACGCCGTAATACTGAGCGCGTTGAGATAGCCACCGTCGATCGATTTCTGAATGCCATCGAAGTGCACCATCGCCGTCAGCAGCTGTTCCAGCGGCGTGTTGTCGAGCAGCGAGGTCGGATTATTTCTGCCGAGCCCGCCGAGGAACATTGCACTGAGCCAGCGCGCTCCGGTCCGCGCGACCGCCAAAGCGTCCGAGCGATACACTTGGTACGTGCGAAACTCTTTCCACACGCGCGCGAGCCGATGCACCGTGCGGCGAAAGTCCTGCGCGCCGGACGCAACGACAGCCGCGTTGATCGCGCCCGCAGAGGTGCCGCAGATAATCGGAAAGGGGCTCGGCGAACCGGGAACCAGCAGCGATGCTACTGCGCGCAACACGCCGACTTGATACGCAGCGCGCGCGCCACCGCCGGTGAGAACCAGTGCAGTGCACGGACGTCGAGCTTCGTCGGTCATCGCGCCGCCGCGCGTCGAGCGTGGTCGGTCATCGCGCCGCCGGGCCCAGGGTTTGCCCGCTCATCGCGCCGTCGCGCGATCAACTGTCGAGATCATCCTCGGCTCGGATCCTGACGATGGCGCCCTCCTCCTTGCGTATCAACTCGATCGCATCACGCAGTGTGTCTTCGGACAAGTCGCTGAGGGCAACCGCTAGCACGTCCGCTGCATCGTAGGTCGATTCAGGCAGCGCGTGGCTGTCGAGCTTGGCCAGGAAAACCGCTGCCGCACCGCTGGCACGCAATAGATTGCGCCGCTCGGACCTGAGCAGCTCGATTTCGGCCCGCAGCACCGCCAGCTCGTCCGGATTCCTCTGCTCTCCCATGGGTCATTCTCCTGACGCGGCCGGGTCCTGCTCGGCGCGTTGCCATATCGCTGAGTAGAAATTGGATCCGGGCTGATCGGCGCGTCTGTCTATCGGCGCCGCCGTTATCGGCTCATCGGCGCGCCTGTCTGTCGGCACGCGTGACTTAACGGTACGCGTGTTTTACGGCACGCCTGTTTATCGGCATGATTAGGCCAGCCTGTATGCCGGAGCGTTACTTTGCCACCGCCACCGTTACCAGCCGCGGCTGCAGCAAGTGCACCGCGTCGGCCGGACTTACGCCTATCAGATAGCCACGCTTGCCCCCGTTGATGTAGATGCGCGGCAGTTCGAGGATCGTGCGCTCCATGAACACCGGGAGCTTGCGGCGCGTGCCGAACGGCGACGTGCCGCCGACCATGTAGCCGGTGTGCCGCTGGGCCACCTCGGGGGAGCACGGGGATATGGTCTTTACCCCGATCAACCGCGCAAGCTCTTTGGTCGACACCTGTTTGTCCCCATGCATCAGGACCACCAGCGGCGCCTGCGAGTCGTCTTGCATGATGAGCGTCTTGATGACGCTGTGCTCGGCGACGCCCAGCTCGCGCGCGGAGACTTCGGTGCCGCCCTTCTCTTCGTAGGTGTACAGATGATCGGTGAATTCGACCCGCGCGGCGCGAAGCTCGCGAACGGCAGGTGACACGGGAGTTTTATCTTTAGCCATTGGTTTGCTGGGGCCGGTACGGCCGCCGGTCAACTATCGAACCACCGTAGCCGCACGAATGAGAGGCAGGCGTGGGCGCAGGGCGGTCACGCTTCAGCGCGCAGCACTTGATACAGCGCGTACAGCATGCCCGCCGTCGCACCCCAGATGTTGCGTCCTTCGTACGGCATCGCATAGAAGTGGCGATGACGTCCTTTGATCTCGGCGCTGTGCCGCTCGTGATTTGCGGCGTCGAGAAAAAATGCCAGCGGGACTTCGAATACCTCCGCGACTTCGAACGGATCGGGCGCCAGCACTAAGGGCGGCTCGATCCAGCCGACGATCGGGGTGACGCGAAACCCGGTAGGAATATCGTAGTCCGGCAAGCTGCCGATGATGGTTACGGCTGAGCGCGGCAAACCGGTTTCCTCCTCAGCTTCGCGCAGCGCGGTCGCTATGCGGTCTTCATCGCCTTCGTCGACGCGTCCGCCGGGAAAGCAGATCTGCCCGGCGTGGTCGTACAGATGCGCCGTACGCTGCGTGAGCAAAACCCTCAAGCCAAGCGGACGATTGACCAGCGGCACCAGTACCGCAGCGGGGACGACGTCGCGATCCGAAGCATGCCGATAGCGCGGCAGCTCGGGATCGTCGACTATCGCAGCGCTGTGCTCATGCAGGCGCTGGCGAATCCAATCTTGGGTCAATGCAGAGGTTGCGATGGCAGATCCCGGAAGATGCGGGGACAGAAAAACGCATTTTATATCGTCGACATTACCGGACGCACAGCGTGCGAGCGGCCGTGCCGATCGCCGGCTCACTTCTCCAGCGAAACGCAATCTTGCAATCGCACGACGCCGCCGCGAACCACCCGCGCGGTAATGCCGCCGCGCCCACGCATCGCATTGCGGCCGCCGGAACCGAGCGCTTGATCCATACGCGCACACGGTGTGCAGGCACCGGTACCCACCATGACCACCTCGCCGATCGCAAACTCTCCGTGCGACAGTGCGGCGAGGTCAATGCCGGAAACGACCAGATTACGTCTCAGAAGCGCGGGATCGATCGTGCCGCATCCGAGCGATCTAGCCAGACTCCCCAAATGCTCGCTCTGGGTCAATGTGACCTGCCGGTTGCCGCCGCTGCGTGCCGCACGGTAATCGCCGGACAATCCCCGGCCTTCGATTACCTCGACCGATTCGACCGATTGCATCGGCGCTCGCCGCTGTGGACGCACCCCGATCCACTCCAGCGTTCCCTGCTGCGGGAACGCGAGCATTAGATTGGTCAGTGTCCGCGTAGAACGATCCACGATCGAGGTTCCGTCATGTTAACGAAGTGCGGGTAACGAAACAGCATGTCCGTTGCGGCGCCAGTGACTGTCCGCGCTTCCGCATGTCACCTACCACGGAATCGGCCGGCGGTCGCGGAAGAATCCGCCGCTGGGACCATCATCGGGCAGCGTGGCCAGCCACACCGCGGTCTCCGCGCCTTTCTCGACGCCACGCTCTGCACTGCTCCCGCCCATGTCGGTCCGCACCCACCCCGGGCAGACGCTGTTCACGAGAATGCCTTCGCCGGTGGTGGCGTCCGCTACCATGCGCGTGAGCGCGTTCAGTGCGGTCTTCGATACGCGATAAGCAGCCCAGCCGTCGGACATCTCATCCAACTGCCCCATGCCGCTGGACAGATTGACGACTCGCCCGTACCCGCCTTTGCGCATGAGCGGGACGAGCGCTTGACACATGCGCAGCGGGGCATAGAAATTCGTAGCGAGCGTGGTTTCGAAATCTTCGATCTTCGTTTGCAGCACGGTGGCAGCACGGCCCTTCAATGCGATGCCGGCGTTGTTGACCAGTACGTCGCAGCGTCCGTGACTGCGCGTCATGTAATCCGCGAGTGCGCGAATCGCATCCGGGCTGGTGACATCGAGCGGATGATAAAGAACATTCAGGCCGTCGCGCTGCAGTGCTTTCGCGGCGCGCGTGCCACGGTCCGCGTTGCGCGCGGTCAGCACGACGTTGATCCCGCCGCTCGCTAGCTGACGACAAATCTCGAGCCCGATGCCTTTGTTGCCGCCCGACACGACGGCCACGCGTTCACTCATTGCGCGTTCACTCATAGAGACCTCGACGGGATAACGGAGCAGTTTGCGGACAGTCAGATCGCACCATGCAGAATGGCCCGCGGGTGCGGTGCGCAACGCGAATTTAGCAAAGTTGAAGGTAGGGACAGCGAATTGCGACTGGCGTTCTAAAGCACAGCTATCGCCATCGGACTGGTTTCCGCGATCGGTTACCCGATCGATTTCCACGATGGCTTCCGATAGATTTGGCCCAGTAAGATTTGGCCCGGATAGATTTGCCGGGGAATTTGCCCGCCTGGACTTGGCCGGATGGATTTGTTCGTCGCCTTGATCGACGCTGTGCGATTGGCGCGTTGACCGCACCCCTGACGGCGTTGTCGGCGCGCGGATACGCGCGCTCGGCTAGGAGTAACGCTGGGATCTTGCTGCGGTAAGGCGCCTGCAGCGTGCGAGACGCTTATGTGGAAGCGAGGCCCGCATGAATCCGCCGACGATTAAAGTCGCACCGCAAATACCCAGGGG
>JBDTMS010000451.1:0-4286 GCA_039934195.1 Betaproteobacteria bacterium | reverse complement strand
GGACTCGTCGCATGCATCGCTTCGCACCACTGCTGCGCGAAGCGGCGCGGCAGATGGTCGGCTAGCAACGTCGACGGCAGCGCCGTGCTGCGGCGATTCGCGCGCAGCAGCGGCTCTGCCGGCAGGTCCGGCAAGAGATCGACGTGCAGCGCCGCGCCCGGCGTCCAGTACGACGAGATTTGCAGAATCGCGGGGCCGGACAAGCCACGGTGCGTGAGCAGAAGATTTTCGCGGAAGCGCCCGCCGTTGCAGCTCACCGCGGTGTCGATCGATACGCCCGACAAATCGCCGTAGCGCGCAACCTCGCTTGCATCGAAGGCCAGCGGCACCAGCGCCGGGCGCGGCGCAATGACATTCAGACCGAATTGCTCGGCCACTTTGTAGCCGAACGGGCTCGCGCCGATCTTCGGGATCGACAGCCCACCCGTGGCAACGACCAGCGACGCGCAGCGAAACTGACCGGTGTCGGCGCGCACGAAAAAGCCGTCGGCATGCTGTTCGATCGACTGCACCGAGCACGGCATCTGCCAGTCGACGTGACCGGCGTCGCACTCCGCCAGCAGCATTTCGATGACGCTCTGCGAAGAATCATCGCAGAACAACTGGCCGAGCTTTTTCTCGTGATACGCGATGCCGTGGCGCTCGATCAATGCGATGAAGTGCTGCGGGGTGTAGCGCGCCAGCGCCGATCGGCAGAAGTCCGGATTCGCAGACAGAAAATTTTCGGGTCGACAATGCAGATTGGTGAAGTTGCAGCGCCCGCCGCCCGAGATGCGGATTTTCTCGGCAAGCTTCGGCGCATGCTCGATCAGCAGCACGCGCCGCCCGCGCTGACCTGCAATGGCCGCGCACATCATGCCGGCCGCTCCTGCGCCGATCACGATGACGTCGAAGCCTGCCGCACGCCTCATGCCTTCCATGATCTAGCGATACCCGCCGGCGGCCAGTACGGACTTCGTCACGCGCGCTTAGTCACTCCGCCCGATTGCGTTGCGCAACGCTTGCCACGGTCGCTACCAGGTCGGCCGGCTCGACCGGCTTGGAGACATGCATGAGAAAGCCCGCCAGCAGTGCGCGTGTGCGATCTTCGGAGCGGGCGAACGCGGTGAGCGCAATGGCTACGACGTTACCGCCCCGCGCCGCTCCGAGCGCGCGAACGCGCTTGAGCAATTCGAAACCATCGACATCCGGCATGCCAATATCGCTGATCAATACGTCGGGCCGATTCGATTCGATCAGCAGCAGCGCTTCGGCGGCGGTGCCGGCGGCCAGCACCTTTGCGTTGCACTCCATCAGTACGCGCTCGAGCAGCTCGCGTGCATCCGCTTCATCATCGACGACCAATACCGTGACGCCCGAGAGATCCAGCGGCTGGAAATCGATCGCAGCGACCGCCGTCTTCGGATGCTGTCGCGACTCCTTCATTCTGCGATGGATCACGCTGACCGGCAGATGAACGGCGAACGTCGCGCCGCGATTCTCGCCGGCACTTTCGGCATGCACTGTCCCGCCGTGCAACTCGACCAGATGTTTGACGATGGATAATCCGAGACCCAGGCCGCCATAGCGGCGCGTCGACGACGAATCGGCTTGGCGAAAACGCTCGAACGCGTGACTCAAAAATTCCGGATTGATACCGATGCCCGTGTCCGCGATGCTGATCTCGATATGCGAGTTCACCCGTTGCAGCACGACCTGCACTTTGCCGCCCTTCGGCGTGAACTTGATCGCGTTCGCCAGCAAATTCCAGATCACCTGCTGCAAACGGCTCGGATCGCCTGAGATCGGACCGGCCGCGGGGTCGAGCAGTTTCTCGATGCGAATATCTTTCGCATCGGCTGCCGGGCTGATCGTTTCTACCGCCGCTTCGATGAACGACGCCGGCGCGATCGGCTGAATATCCAAACGCACCTTGCCCGAAGTGATGCGGCTCATGTCGAGCAGATCTTCGATCAGTTGCGTCTGCGCCCGCGCGTTGCGCTCGATCGTGTCGACGGCCTTGTCGAAATCTGCCCGATCTCTGGTGCCCCGTCGCAGCACGTGCGCCCAGCCGAGAATCGAGTTGAGCGGCGTGCGCAGCTCGTGCGAGAGGGTGGCGAGAAATTCGTCCTTCAGGTCGCTCATGCGCTCGGCTGTCGCCCGGGCGGACTGTTCGCTTTCGAGCAATTTCTTGCGCTCTTCGGCTGCTTTCTGTGCGGTCTCGTATAGACGCGCATTGTCGATGGCGACGGCGGCCTGCGCGGCGACACCGACAATGATGCGTTCTGCGCGCTGGCTGAACGCAGCGGTTTTCGAATGTCCGAAGAACAGGCCGCCGATCACCTCGCCGGAGCGCGAGATCACCGGCATCGCGAGGTAACTGCGAACCGGCAACTGACCCGGCGGCATGCCGTGATGCGGCGCCCACTTTCCGTAGCGCGGATCGCGCAAGATGTCGTCGCTTCGAATTGGACCTTCGCCGTTGAAGGTCGGCCCGAACAGCGAGCTCGCGCGCGGATTGTCGAACTTCGCCAACGCCTCGCGCGGTGCGCCCGAGAGCGTGTAGAGCATGACTGAATCGCCGTTCGCATCCGTCGTGTTGTAGAAGAATGCGCCGAATTCGGCACCGGTCAGCTCTGTACTGGCGTCGGTTACCGCCTGCACCAGTTGTTCCAACTCGAGAGTAGAGGCGATCGCCGCACCGGTGCGATTCAGCAGCTCGAGCACGCGCGCTTCGTCTTCCAGTGCAGCCTCGACCCGCCGCCGCTCGGTGATGTCGCGAAACGTCCACACGCGCCCGACGTCGCGCGCATCGACATGCTGGATCTTGGAGAAGCGCTCGATCGCTCTGCCGTCGACAAGCTCCAGCAAATCGAAGCTCTCCGGCGGAGACGACGCATAGATGTCTGCGACCCTCGCCAGAAACAGCTCGGGTTGCTTGAGCTGTTTAGCGGTGAACTGCAGAAGCCGCTGGTGATCGCGCTGCGACACGATTTCCGGCGGCGCGCGCCAAAGCTTCACATACTGCTCATTGAAATCGGTGACCTTGCCGCTCTCATCGGTGACCAGAATCCCATCGAAGGTCGATTCCAGCGTGGCGCGCATCATCGACAACGTGCGCGCGAGCGCTTCGGTCTTGCGCTCGAGCTCTTCCTTTGCGTGGATCAGCTCCTGCTCTGCGCGCTGACGGGCAAGCAGAATGCTCTGCGCGTTCTGCAGCGCAACCGAACGTATCCGCTGCTCTTCGTCGTCCGGCTGCGGCAAGTTCACGAGACCCCGAGTATTTTTGCAGCAAGGGCGGTACCGCGGACACGTGCCCGGATCTTCTCGAAGGCAGTGTCGCGGCTGGTCGAGGTGTCATCGCTGAAAGGCGAGAAGCCGCAATCGTCCGTGGTGCCGAGTTGCTCGACCGGAATATATTCGGCCGCTTCCAGCGTGCGATCGCGCACTTCCTCTTCGGTCTCGACGTGCGGATCGATCGGCGCGACGACGCCGACGAAAACGCGCTGATCCGGCTTCATGTAAGCGCGAATGATCTTCAACACACGCGGACGGTCTGCTTCGCCGGCGAGCGCGACATAGAAGTTGCCCGCCTTCAGCTCGAACAACCCGGGAAGCAATTCGGAATAGTCGACATCGGCGCTGTGCGTCGAGTCGCGATCGCCACCGGGGCACGTATGCACGCCGATGCGTTTACGCTCGTCGTCTGAGAATCGCGACAGCGCAAGATTGTTGAGATCGATAAAGCTGTTGAGCAGATTGCCCGATGAATCGATCTTCATCGCGAGGCGCCCTTCGGTGAAGTCGATCTGCACTTTGTGCGCGCCCTTTGCCAGGCAGCGGCGAATCTCGATTTCGTGTTCACGCAGTAGATCGCTGATAAAAACGTCGCGCGAATAACCCGGTATGCCGTCCTCGGGATACATCAGGCTCAACGCCGAAGGCGAGATCACAGCCTGCTTCAACGGCACTGCCGCATAACGATTTGCGACATCGAGATAACTGTCGGCGTATCGCTTGTAGCGGAACGGGCCGCTGGTGAGACGCGGCATCCGCCGAACGTGGCCTGCGGCGAATGGAATCTTGAATCCGTCGGGCGACGTGTTCGGCAGACCATGCACGCAATAGGTCCAGAAGTTATGGTACTTGCGCTGCTCGCCGTCGGTGATTACCGGCGAGCCGGTTGCCTCGAACCGTTCGATCGTGTCACGGATGGCGTCGTCGTAGAGCGGATCCAGCGCAGGGTCTTCACTATCCCCGTTGGCCACCGCTTGAATGAGGCGATGCGGCCGGGGAATGCTGCCGAT
>JBDTMS010000450.1:0-4293 GCA_039934195.1 Betaproteobacteria bacterium | reverse complement strand
CGAGATCGAACACATCGATGCCGGCGAATTTTTTGAACAGCACAGCCTTGCCCTCCATCACCGGCTTGGCTGCCGCCGGACCGATCGCACCGAGTCCGAGGACTGCCGTGCCATTGGTGATCACGGCGATCAGATTGCCCAGTGCGGTGTAATCGCGCACGGTGCCGAGATCGCTGACGATTTCTTCGCACGCGGCGGCGACACCGGGCGAATAAGCGAGCGAGAGGTCGCGCTGGGACACCAGGGCTTTGGTCGGCGTTACCGCGATTTTCCCTGGACGCGGAATCCGGTGGTACTGCAAAGCCGCTTTGCGAAAGGATTCTTCCATTGGGCTCAAGAAATGATGTGGAGATAAGCGCGAGCGACCCGCTATCGAGGATCAGACGGTTCGGTGACCGGCGATTCTACACCTCGCCTCCCTGGGAGCCGGGCGCGGACATGGGCGAGCCTCATCTAGACGCAATTGCGCGTGCCCACCGCGCAATAGCGCGTGCGATTGGCAGCACAGTCTGGCAGCGAAGTGCGGTGCCGCCGCCCTGGGCGTCTTCACACGCTCTGCTACACTGCAGCTGACTCCCTCGCATTGCCGCACATCGATCATGCATTCGATTCGTTTCGTATCGCGCCGTTTCGCCGGCCGCCTGCTGACCGCATTTATGATTGCGGTGCCGGGTATGGCAGCGCATGCGCAGAGCGGCAGCACGCCGATGATTTGGGAAGCGCGCTCGGCGACCAACACGGTATATCTATTCGGCACCATCCATGTCGGGGCACGCAAGATGTACCCGCTGAGCGAAGCGGTCGAGACGGCGTTCGCCGACTCGCAAGTGCTCGCGCTGGAAGCCGACCCGACCGACCCCGCTGCGGTGTCGACCGCGGCCGCGGGGTCGACCTATTCGCCGCCCGACAACTTGGCTAAACATATTTCCGAGCCGCTCATGGCTCAGGTGCAGACGGCCGCACCCGCGTTGGGGTTGCCGATCGAGTATGCAGCTTTGATGCGTCCGGCAATGCTGGCAATGACCGTTGCGATGATGGAAGTCGGCCGTGCGGGCTACGATCCAGCGCTTGGTCTGGATATGTATTTCGCCAAACGCGCGAAGAAAGACGGCAAGCAAATCGTCGAGCTCGAATCGATCACCGAGCAACTCGCATTGCTGAACGGTTTTTCGCCGGCCCTGCAAGAAGGCATGCTGCAATCCGCGCTCGACAGCGTCGGCGATGGCTCGCTGGCAGTCGAGCTGCGCAATCTGGTTTCCGCATGGCGCACGGGCGACGCTAATGGACTGCTCGTTGAGCTCGGCAAAGACACCGCGGGATTGCCGGAAAGTCTCTCGAAGGAATATGAAGAACGGTTGTATCTTTCCCGTAATCGGGCGATGGCCGCCAAGATCGGCGCGATGCTGGACGGCGACGCACCGACATTCGTTGCGATCGGGGCTGCGCATCTGCTTGGTCCGCAAGGCATCGTCGAGCTGCTGCGGGCGCAGCACTATAAGCTGCGCCAGCTATGACCCGCACGGCACTCCGCATATGAACGATCTCCCGTACATTCGCACGCAACTCTATCCCGAGATCGAACCGTACGAAACCGGACGGCTGCCGCTCGATTCGCTGCACACGATGTATTGGGAGCAATGCGGTAACCCCCTTGGTGTGCCTGTGGTGTTTCTCCACGGCGGCCCGGGCGCGGGTGCCAGCTCAAGCCATCGCCGCTATTTCGATCCTGCGTTCTACCGCATCGTGATCTTCGATCAACGCGGCGCCGGTCGATCGACCCCGCGCGGCGAGCTGCGTGACAACACCACGCCGCATTTGATCGACGACATGGAACGTCTGCGCGAGCACTTGCGCATCGAGCGCTGGCTGGTATTCGGCGGATCGTGGGGGAGCACGCTTGGGCTTGCTTACGGCGAAGCGCATTGCGAGCGCTGCACCGGCTTCATACTGCGCGGCATCTTCTTATGCCGCGAGCAAGAAGTCCATTGGTTCATGTACGGATTGCGCAACGTTTTCCCGGAAGCGTGGCGGCGTTTCGTTGAACCGATCCCGCTTGAGCACCACGGCGATTTGCTTAACGCGTTCAGCGCGCGTTTGAACGATCCCGATCCGGCAATCCATCTGCCGGCGGCCAGCGCGTGGAGCCTGTACGAAGGCACCTGCTCCACCCTGGTCCCGAACACCGAAAGCGTGTCTTACTTTTCATCGGAGCCGGTCTCGCTGGCGCTTGCGCGCACCGAGGCGCACTATTTTGCGCATCGCATCTTTCTGCCGGAGAATGCGTTGCTGGATCGCATCCACGGCCTGCGCGATAAGCCTGCCATGATCATCCAGGGACGCTACGATATGGTGTGCCCAACCGTGACCGCCGACGATTTGCATCGCGCATGGCCGGAAGCGGAATACATTTTAGTTCCCGACGCCGGACATTCCGCGTGGGAGCCCGGCATTCGCGTGCAACTCGTCGCCGCGACCGAGCGTTTCAAAAATCTACTGAAGGCTTGAGCTCAACGGCCGATGTAGGGACATGATATTTCGCTTTGCATCTTGTCTCGCGTTAATGGCGGCGCTATTGCCCTCGGTAGCCATTTGCGAAAGTGCGCCTAGCGCCGACCGCACAGGCATAGCGTCCGGCAGTGCGGTAGCAAAGAGCGCGCGCACACATAAGCGCACTCACAAGCGCAAGACGGCCAAGGCCACGCAACAGGCGATGAGTGAGGCGCAAGCGTTGCAGCGTTTCGAGAGCGAGCTCTCACGCAGCGTCGGCAAGCAGACGCAGAACTCCGACTATCCCGAAGAGGCGATTCGCTCGAAGTGGAGCGGCATCACGCTCGTACGCGCAGAAGTCAGCAGCAGCGGGGTGCTCGAGGCCGCCGCGGTCGAACGGACGAGCGGCTTCGATGTCCTTGATGAGCAAGCAGTGAAAATGGTGATGCGTGCAGTCGTACCGCCGGTCCCAGAACGCCTCCGCGGCCAACCTGTTACCGTAAATGTTCCAATCGGGTTTTATCTGACAACTGAATGCTCCGCAGTACAAGACGTTTCGCCCCGCTGCTGATCATGGTGGGCCTGATGATGGGCCCGGTGTACTTCATTTACTGCACCTACCTCAGCGGCGAAGCCGGCGAGCAGGTCGTGATGACAGAACGCGCCGCGCGCTGGACCACGGCCGACGGCACCATCCTGCATTTTCCGAAGCGGCAGGCGTATCGCCCGATCAATGTCGAGCTCAAGCCCGACATGAATCGCATCAAGCTGAATCTCACCTTCTCTGCCGCCGAAGGCGACGCTCCGGCAACGCGGCCGTCACCGGACGACTATCAGGTCAGCATGATCCAAGGCGATCAGCAGATCATGCATCGCTCGCTGCAGGTGCAAACCAAACCCGGCAACGAACTCACGCTTAGCCTCGGGACGCTAGAGGTATTCTATCCGGGCGCATATACGTTCGTGCTCGAGACGCCGGATGTACCGAACGTTGCGCTGTCACGCGTGACCTTGTCGGTTCAGCATCGTGTGGAGAAGATGGTGATGGCGGTTTTGATTACGGGGTTGCTGGTGCTGGCGGTGGGACTGGCGATGTACATCGAGCCGTACCTTAAATTTATAAAATGATCTGAGAGCGCGGAGGCGAGATTCGGCTCTAGAAGCGCAAACCCATCAGCGGTTAGTTCCGGGGCCTTTCGGACGCACGATTGCATAACAATATTCTAACCGTCAACATTGCTCTTACGACGTAGGCACCAGAGTCGCTCATCACGTTAGCGTTGACCCCGATAATTTTTGTAGGACTGCCTGATTAAGTAGGTTGCTACCGCATAGTAGTGGGCAAGCCTGAAACGATGATTCAGCGGGAACCAGCGCCCTATCAGCACCGCGCCTGCTAGTACTAACGCGGAGCGCCGCTTATGATGATTTTGCCGGAGTTCTCCGATGCAAATCCGATCAGCACCAGCCTGGACGCTTCACCCAACCGTTCGTAGACTCTTACGAATACTCTTATTGGTGGTGCCGCTGCTGGGTTCGGCTTCGATTGCCATTTTTTGGCGTGAGTCGGAATGGACCCTTGGATCACCGGCGCGCGTCGCAAGGTGGATAGCGGGTACAGATTCACCTTGGTCTTTAATCGCCGCGTTGATCAATATATCGGCCATCTGGTTTTTAATCGCAATTCTCTGGACGCCCGTTCGCATTCTGCTATTCCGATTAAGTCGTAACACGGTATCTCCGGCTACGCGCCCCAGTCCAATTGTGGTATCGGACAACCCGATCGTAACCAGCGACCAAGATACC
>JBDTMS010000449.1:0-4303 GCA_039934195.1 Betaproteobacteria bacterium | reverse complement strand
TGCGCAAAGATCACCCGCTGCTGGCGCATCGCTTCCGCGATGTCGCCAAGCGAAACGGCCAGGTGAATCTGCTCAATGTGCTCGATGACGATCAGCTTATTCGGACGCACCAAAAGCTGATCGTGTCGCCGGCGAATCTGTGCGGTGCGCTGGCGCAGGTTGTGAAAGGGGCCGCGCAAGCAACCGGCGCTGCATTGCCACCAGCGGTTGCAGCCGTGATGACCGGTGTCAAGGTCAGCGACGCGGCACAACGCATCGCGGACAGCCTCACATCAGGCACCAGTGCCGCGGTTTTTCTGGGCAATCTCGCGCAACATCATCCGCAAGCGAGCCAGCTGCATATGCTCGCCTTAGCATTGGCGGGCGTGTGCGGGATTCGCTTCGGCTTCCTTGGCGAAGCTGCGAACAGTGTCGGCGGTTACCTGGCGAAAGCATTGCCTGCAGATGCATCGTCTGGGCTCAACGCCGATCAGATGCTCGCGAAGTCGCAGCGCGCGTACCTGCTGCTGCACGCCGAGCTCGAGCTCGACTCGGGCAATCCAAGTCAAGCGATGCGCGCAATGAGCGAAGCGGACTTCGTCGTGGCGCTATCGCCGTTTCGTCACAAGGCCGTGCATTACGCAGACGTGCTGCTGCCGATTGCGCCGTTCAGCGAAACCGCCGGTTCGTTCATCAACACCGCAGGTCAACTGCAAACGTTCAGCGCTGTCACTCGTCCGCTCGGCGAAACGCGACCTGCGTGGAAGGTTCTGCGGGTGCTGGGCAATCTGTTTGGCGTAGCCGGGTTTGGCTACGACACTGCCGAAGACGTGCGGGCCGATGCGGTACGCTCGACCGATTTGTCCGCGCTGTCCAATGACATTGCCGAGATGAGTATTGCGCCGATCGACAACGCCGGCAGCGGCGGCTTGCAAAGAATTGCCGATGTGCCGATCTATTTCGCCGATCCGCTGGTGCGGCGTTCGGAACCGCTGCAGGAAACCGTCGATGCTGCGAACCCAGTCGCGTCGATGTCGGGAGATACGCTGCAGCAGCTCGGATTGCAGGCGGGCGATTCCGTTCGCGTTGCACAAGATGGCGGCGAAGCGATGCTGGTCGCAGTGCGCGATGACGGTATTCCGCGCGATTGCGTACGCGTGCCGGCAGCGCATGTCAGCACGTCCACCTTGGGATCGATGTTCGGCAGCGTCCAACTCGAGCGCGTTGCATCGGAAGACGAGGTAAGCGCCTGATGGGCGAATTCCTCGAACAGACGCTCGGGCCGGCCGGCATCGCGGTGTGGACGCTGATGAAGATCATCGCGATCTCCATTCCGCTCATTCTAAGCGTTGCGTATCTCACGCTGGCCGAGCGCAAGGTCATCGGCTACATGCAAGTGCGCATCGGGCCGAATCGCGTCGGCTACCGCGGTCTGCTGCAGCCGTTTGCCGATGTATTGAAGCTGCTGATCAAAGAAATCATCGTGCCTTCGGGTGCGAACAAGTTTTTGTTCGTGGTCGCGCCGATTCTGGTTCTGACGCCGGCCCTCGCAGCGTGGGCCGTGATTCCATTTTCTCCCGAGATGGTGCTGGCGAATATCGATGCGGGGTTGCTCTATATCCTGGCGATGACCTCGATTGGCGTCTACGGGGTGATCATCGCAGGCTGGGCCTCGAATTCCAAATACGCATTCCTCGGCAGTCTGCGCTCGGCTGCGCAGATCGTCGCCTACGAGCTCGCAATGGGGTTTGCGCTGGTCGGCGTGCTGCTGGCCGCGCACAGTATGAATCTCGGCCAGATCGTGATGGGGCAGGCGAGTCGATACGGTTTGCTGTCGTGGTATTTTATTCCGCTGTTCCCGTTGTTTCTGGTGTATGTCATTTCCGGGGTGGCGGAAACCAACCGCGCACCATTCGACGTCGCCGAAGGCGAATCGGAAATCGTCGCGGGTTTTCACGTCGAATACTCCGGCATGACGTTCGCGCTATTCTTCCTGGCCGAATACATGAACATGATCTTGATCGCAGCCTTGTGCTCGCTCATGTTCCTCGGCGGCTGGCTCTCGCCGGTACCGTTTTTGCCGGACGGATTTCCCTGGCTGCTGTTGAAAATCGGTTTCGTGCTGTTCCTGTTCCTGTGGTTTCGCGCCACGTTCCCGCGCTATCGTTACGATCAGATCATGCGGCTCGGTTGGAAGATTTTGATTCCGATAACGCTGATCTGGCTGGTGGTGGTTGCCGCGTGGACGCAAACGCCGCTCTGGCTGTGGGGTTGAGGTGATACATCGCATCCGCGAATTTTTCTCCACGTTCTTGCTCTACGAACTGCTGAAGGGCATGGCGCTCACCGGCCGGCACTTCTTCGCGCGCAAGATCACCGTTCAGTTTCCCGAAGAGAAGACGCCGCAGTCGCCGCGCTTTCGCGGCCTGCATGCGCTGCGCCGGTATCCCAATGGCGAAGAGCGCTGCATTGCCTGCAAGCTGTGCGAGGCGGTATGTCCAGCGCTGGCGATTACGATCGAATCCGAGCAACGTGCCGACGGCACGCGTCGCACCACCCGCTACGACATCGATCTGACCAAATGCATTTTCTGCGGCTTCTGCGAAGAGTCCTGTCCGGTCGATTCGATCGTCGAGACGCGCATTCTCGAGTATCACGGCGAGCGTCGCGGGGACCTCCTATACACCAAAGAGATGTTGCTGGCGGTGGGCGATCGCTATGAAGAGCAGATTGCGCAAGATCGGGCGGACGATGCGCTGTACCGCTGAACGTGTCCCAGTGAGCGAGGCGCGTGTGTTCAGCACGCCTGCGCCGGCGATCTGAGATGCCGATTTTCCAGACCGTCGTTTTCTATCTGTTCGCCGCCGTCCTTGTCCTCGCGGCGTTGCGCGTAATCACGGCGCGCAACCCGGTGCACGCGGTGCTGTTTCTGGTGTTGGCGTTTGGCACCGCGTCGGTCATGTGGCTTCTGCTGGAAGCCGAGTTTCTCGCGATCGCGTTGATCCTGGTTTACGTCGGCGCCGTGATGGTGTTGTTCTTGTTCGTCGTGATGATGCTGGATATCAACATCGACGTTTTGCGCGAGGGCTATTGGGATTATCTCGTCCCCGGTCTGGTGGTGGCCGGGATCATGGTCGCCGAGATGACCATCGTGCTGGTCGGCAGACATGCAAACCTTCTGAGTCTCGCCGGACCGGCGCCCAAACCGCAGGGTTACAGCAACACGAAAGAGCTGGGCCGGTTGATCTATACCGAATACGTGTATCCATTCGAGATCGCCGCAGTCGTCCTCTTGGTTGCAATCGTCGCGGCGATCGCGCTGACCTTGCGCGCGCGCAAAGATTCCAAGTATCAGAGTCCAGCAATCCAAGTCGTCGCGCATCGTCGCGACCGCGTCCGTTTGATCTCGATGCCCGCGGAGAAGCGCACGGATGCTTGATCTACAGAGCATGCCAGCAGTCGGAGCGCGCACGTGATTACGCTCTCGCACTATCTGGTGCTCGGCGCCATCCTGTTCGCGATCAGCGTGGTGGGTATTTTCCTCAACCGCAAGAACGTCATCATTCTGCTGATGGCGATCGAGCTGAATCTGCTGGCGGTCAACACTAACTTCGTCGCGTTCTCGCATTATCTGCAGGATGTCTCCGGTCAGATTTTCGTGTTCTTCATTCTGACGGTGGCGGCGGCGGAATCGGCGATCGGCTTGGCGATTCTGGTTTGTCTGTTCCGAACGTTGCGGACGATCAATGTCGACGATATCAATCGCCTCAAAGAGTAGCGGATGAACGCAAGCAACCAGGCACATTTGTCCGAAAGCGAGAGCCGATGAGCGTCGACTGGCTGCGGTCTCAGGCAAGCCGCGCGGCGCCCCGTGCTTCCAACTCGGTACTCGCGGCCCGCGCTTCCAGCCGGGTGCTCGTCGCATGAAGGCACTCTACCTCGTCGTGCCGCTGGCGCCGTTGTTCGGCGCGATCTTGGCCGGTTTGTTCGGACGGTTCATCGGCCGCCGCGGCGCGCACCTGATAACGATCGCGGCAATGATCGCGTCGCTGGGGGCGTCGTTCCTGGTGTTTCGCGACGTGCAGGCCGGACATCTTTTCAACGGACCGGTCTACACTTGGATCACCAGCGGTGGCTACAGTTTCGACATCGGTTTTCTAATCGACCCGCTCACCACGCTGATGATGCTGGTGGTGACGTTCGTCTCGCTGATGGTGCACATCTACACCATCGGCTACATGCAGGACGATCCCGGCTACACGCGCTTCTTCAGCTACATCTCGCTGTTCACGTTTTCCATGCTGATGCTGGTGATGTCGAACAA
>JBDTMS010000448.1:0-4309 GCA_039934195.1 Betaproteobacteria bacterium | reverse complement strand
TACCCCGAGGATCGGATCGCGCGGCGCCATTTCGACGCCGGCCAGGATGGATGCGCTCATGTGAGGATGCTGTGGTCAGTAGTGAAGGGCAGCGCTGCGACCGCGTGAGGGCAGGGCAAACGCACGGAACGCGGTATTTTACCCGCAACCCCGCGCCGAGGTCGCAGCGCGAAAGCGCGACCCATCGAGCTGTGGGAAAATTACGCCTCGCCCCCATCTACACCGTTTCGCGCTCACCTCGCTCGCCCATGATCGATACACCGACACCCGTTGCCGCAGTGAAGCCCGAAGTGCTCTCGTTTCCGGGCAGCCCGTTCCGTCTGCATCAGCCGTTTTTGCCCGCGGGCGACCAGCCCGAAGCGATCGCCAAGCTGACCGAAGGGCTCGAGGATGGTTTGATGTATCAGACCCTGCTCGGCGTTACCGGCTCTGGCAAGACCTACACGATGGCCCACGTGATCGCACGGCTCGGCCGGCCCGCGATCATCATGGCACCGAACAAGACGCTGGCCGCGCAGCTCTATTCGGAGATGCGCGAGTTCTTTCCGGAAAACGCAGTCGAGTATTTTGTTTCGTACTACGACTATTACCAGCCGGAAGCCTACGTTCCTTCGCGCGATCTCTACATCGAGAAGGATTCGAGCATCAACGAGCACATCGAGCAGATGCGCTTGTCCGCCACTAAAAGTCTGCTCGAGCGCACCGACTCGATCATCGTCGCGACGGTGTCGTGCATCTACGGTATCGGCGATCCGGTGGATTATCACGCGATGATTCTGCATCTGCGCGAGACGGAAAAGACGCCGCAGAGAGAAATCATCCGGCGTCTCGCCGAGATGCAGTACGAGCGCAACGAGATCGATTTTCGGCGCGGCACGTTTCGCGTGCGCGGCGATGTGATCGATATCTTTCCGGCGGAAAGCTCGGAGGTCGCGCTGCGCGTGAGCTTGTTCGATGACGAGGTCGAGCAGCTCTCGCTGTTCGATCCGCTGACAGGACAGGTGCTGCAGAAGGTCTCGCGCTACACGGTGTATCCGTCGAGTCATTACGTTACGCCGCGCAATAAAACGCTGCGCGCAATCGAGGCGATCAAGGCCGAGCTGCGCACGAGCATCGAAACATTTCAAGCCGAGGGCAAGCTGCTGGAGGCGCAGCGCATCGAGCAGCGCACGCGCTTCGATCTCGAAATGCTCGCCGAGCTGGGATTTTGCAAAGGCATCGAAAATTACTCGCGTCACTTATCGGGACGCCAGCCCGGCGAACCGCCGCCGACGTTGATCGATTATCTGCCGCGCAATGCGTTGATGATCGTCGACGAAAGTCACGTTACGATCCCACAGGTCGGCGGCATGTATCGCGGCGATCGCGCGCGCAAAGAAAATCTGGTCGGCTACGGTTTCCGGATGCCCAGTGCAATCGACAACCGGCCGCTCAAGTTCGAAGAGTTCGAGCGCATGATGCCGCAGACTATTTTCGTGTCTGCTACGCCCGCGGACTACGAAGCGGCGCATCAGGGCCAGGTGGTCGAACAAGTTGTGCGGCCGACCGGTTTGATCGATCCGGTGGTGATCGTGCGGCCTGCAAGCACGCAAGTCGACGATCTCATGTCCGAGATCAGCTTGCGCGTCGCGCTGAACGAGCGCGTGCTGGTGACGACGTTGACCAAACGCATGTCCGAGGATCTCACCGATTACCTGGCGGAGCACGGCGTCAAGGTGCGCTATCTGCATTCGGACATCGATACCGTCGAGCGCGTCGAAATCATTCGCGATCTGCGGCTGGGATTGTTCGATGTGCTGGTCGGGATTAATTTGTTGCGCGAAGGACTCGACATCCCTGAGGTTTCGCTCGTCGCTATTCTCGATGCCGACAAGGAAGGTTTCTTGCGATCCGACCGCTCGCTGATTCAGACCATCGGGCGTGCGGCTCGACACATCAACGGCACCGCGATTCTGTACGCAGACCGCATGACCGACTCGATGAAGCGCGCCATCGGCGAGACCGATCGCCGCAGAACCAAACAGACGGCGTTCAATCTTGCCGAGGGCATCGTCCCGAAAGGGGTGAGCAAGCGGATCAAAGATATCATCGACGGCGTCTACGATCCGCAGACCGCGCAGGACCTGCTGAAAGCTGCGCAAAGCGAAGCCGTGTATCAGTCGATGGACGAGGCTGGGCTTGCGCGCGAGATCAGGCGTCTGGAAAAAGAGATGCTCGGGCACGCCCGCAATCTGGAATTCGAACAGGCGGCACGCGTGCGCGACCAATTGCGCGAGTTGAAAGAGCGCCTGTTCGGCGTGGCAACCGATGCAATCCTGCCGCCGCCACCACCGACAACGGCACCGGTGCCAAAAAAGTTGCAGGCCAAACCGCAACCGAAATCGGTTAGGCGTGCCGCGGGCGGGCGGTAAGACGGCAAGCCGCTGCCGATCGAGTCTTGAGTCGTAACGCGGCGTTTATGTTTGACGCGGCTGTTACTGTCACGCTGCCGGATCGCGGCACGACCGAACGTTTTAGAGGGCGCACCGTATGCCTATCTCAGTCCTGTTCGTTTGCATGGGCAATATCTGCAGATCACCGACTGCGGAGGGCGTGTTTCGCCATCACGTGCAGCAAGCGGGCCTCGACGATCAAATCGCGATCGCATCGGCGGGTACGCACGGCTATCACATCGGCGTTGCGCCCGATCCGCGTTCGCAAGCGGCAGCAGCAAAGCGCAACTACGACCTCAGCACGCAACGCGCACGACTGGTCAACGCGAAAGACATCGAGCGATTCGATTACGTGCTGGCGATGGACCGCGAAAATCTGGAGGGCTTGCGTCAGATTGCCGCGCCGGCACAGCGCGACAAACCGCGACTGTTTCTCGAATACGCAGACAGCAAAGATGTGCTCGAGGTGCCCGATCCCTACTACGGCAAGGGCGACGGCTTCGAAGTGGTGCTGGACTTGATCGAGGATGCGAGCCAAGGGCTGCTGGCGGATATTCAAGCGCGGCATCATTTGCACAAGTCGGTTCGCTAGAAGCCCGCGGATCGATGCTTGACCACTTCCATTTTAGGCGTCGTCCACGCGCATTCGACCGGACGGCACGCAGTGCAATCTCTAAGAATCTTGCCGTTCGCTATTACTTTAGTAACACTACTTTAGTAGCTTGACGCTGCGAATTTGGAGGAGTAAAAACATTCGCAAAATGGCGGCGCTCCTATGTCGTGAATCCAGTGTCCAGCCGCGACAGCATGCACCACTAAGCTAAAAGCATTTACCGCTCAGCGTTTCATACTAAAACCCGAATACGCAACGCACTAATCGGCCGCGGTTGGAGCCGCTTGCAAGGCCGCGCGTAAGGCGTGCTTGGTCTGCCGACGAAGCACTACAGATCGGGGGTACACGCTACTCAACCGCGGATCGTCGGGTCAAGGGTTGTAGGTTGCCGAGTATGGCTACGGACAAGCTTGCGGGCTAGAAGCAACCCCAACGCGGTCTCGGCGAAGCGATCGAATTGTGCTTCGCCAGAACCAATGCGCGGTTGCTGCCCCACACTCTGCCGTAGCGTTTACGGGGCGGTTCCAGACACCATGTGCAAAGCGTCCTCGTGAGGTTGCTTAGCGTAGCCGGAGAAGTGGCGTATGAAATCACGACGGATGGCTGCACAACCTCGCGCTGAGGTCGGTAGCAAGCGCGGCTCGCTGTCGCGAGCGCTGAAGCGAGCCTTCGGCTTGCTCAAGCCGCGCGCGCTTGGCTTTCCTGCTACGGCAGCACGCACCGGCATCGAATTCGAATCGCTCGAGCCACGTCTGCTACTGTCCGCGGATCTGCCGCTTCTCCCGATCGCTGCGCTCGCGGCGCAGGCCGAGCAACACCATACGCCGCCGGCTGAAGTATCGCGGCCGGCGACTAGTCAACCTCCAGCAATCAATTTCGCGTCCCACGATCCGAAGGCTGGCGCCAGAGTGTTCGCGGGACAAGTGATCCATCTTGACATAGACGCAGCACAGGACGTGAGCGATCGCGGCCCGGCCGCGCTGGAGCACGACGATCGGACTGCAACGCTCGGCGGCAACATCGAGCTCACCAAGAATACATCCGCCGACTATGCCGACCGCGTGCAACTCGGCGCGCTGCTGTTTTCGCCGAACATCAATTTCGCTGCAGCACCGGGCGCTGCGCTCGATGCATCGCTCAAAATCACCGACATCAACGGCAAGCAAGTGCTGCAGCTCGTCGACAATGAGTCGGGTGCCATGCTGCGGCAGGAGGCGCTCGACGCAGACGTGAAGGTCACGGTGACCGGCGGCGATCTGAACGA
>JBDTMS010000447.1:0-4314 GCA_039934195.1 Betaproteobacteria bacterium | reverse complement strand
CAACTCGAGCAGCCCTTCCGCCATCACGATGCCCGCGCGCAAGATCGGCACGACGGCGAGCTTCCTGCCGGCGATAACCGGTGCCTCCATGGTCGTCAACGGCGTTTCGATCGTCCGCGTGGTCAACGGTACGCTGCGGGTGACCTCATAGCCCATCAGCAGTGTGATCTCACGCAGCAACTCGCGAAACGTACGCGTCGACGTCGTCTTGTCGCGCATGTGCGTGAGCTTATGCTGGATCAGCGGATGATCGAGAATGAAGAGATTGGGAAAGCGCGGGTCTTGCCTCATGTGATGCTCGAGTGCGGCTGGTTGACGAGGTGGCCGTAGTTTAATGTATGACGAAAGCGTGTGTAGAGCTAGCGGGCTCGTCCATGCGGATGTGGTCACCGCCCCTGGGAGACGCGCGAAACGAACTCGACCGCCAAACGAACTCGACCGGCGAAACTAAGATGGAGATCAGCATGACCAGCAACCCTAAAAGCACCGTCGCGACGATTATCCCGACGCTACGCTACAACGATGCGATTGCAGCGATCGATTGGCTGTGCTCAGCGTTTGGGTTCGAGCGCCAGCTAGTCGTACCGGGTCCAAGCAATACGGTGGCGCACGCGCAGCTCCGCTTCGGCAACGGCATGATCATGCTCGGCTCGGCCGCCAACGAGTCCGAATTCGGCAATTGGGTGAAGCCACCGAAACAGCTCGGCGGTGCCGGGACTGCGGGTGTCTACGTCGTCGTCGACGACGTGGACGTGCATTACCGACGCGCGGTGGCAGCGGGCGCAAAGGTGGTGTTGGATATCAAAGATGAGGACTACGGCGGCCGCGGCTATTCTTGCCTGGACATTGAGGGCCATATCTGGAGTTTCGGCACTTATGATCCGTGGGCCTGAGCGATCGCACCATCTGTGGACGGCCGGAGCGTGGGAGACTAAGCGAGCTTCACGAGCTCCGGATAGATGAGCTGACGGACGTGCGCCGCCTTGGGAAAATTGCCGCGGGTGATCCGCAGATAGCGGATTCCGGCGGCGTCGATGCGGCGTCGTTTCTCCTGCTCCAGCGCGTTTGCGGCGTCGCCATCGACGACGTCGATCGCTGCGACGATCTTGAGATCGCTGTTACACACTACAAGGTCGATCCGCGATTGCGCCAAGACATTGGAATTGGGCAAATCGATCAGCTCGACCGTGCGAGTGTTAGCGAACACGTGATGGTCGGGCAGTCCTGCACGCATGAGGAGATAGATCAGCTTCCCGGGACCAGTTAAGAACGCGGGGCGCGCCGCCCAGGTTGCAGCAGATGCCTCGGGCGCAACGATCGCAACGCTGCCGACCGTTGGCGGCGCGTCGCCTGCGGCGGCTACCACTGGTTGACCGCTGCGGTAAGAGGCGATGAACGCATCGATCTCTTCGCGGCTCTGCCGGTCGGATTCGCCGCCGCGCCCGCTCGAACCGGTGCCGTTTTCCCTGATCTCGCGTTGAATGCGATAGAACGCGACGCCGGCGCCGGCGATGATCCCGCAAGCCGCGATGACCTTGAGCGCGATCATGGTTACTGACATCGACGCAGGTCTGTGCGGGCGAGGTCGACGAACTTTTGCGCGGCGAAGATCACGGTAGACGCACCGCCCTCGGTTATTCCGGCGGGCGGGTTGGTCACCCAGATCAACTGATTAGGAGCGCGATATGCGGCTGAAAGCTCGCCCCGCGCCACTAAATCGAGAAGCTCACGCGGTGTTTGTGCCGGATCGATCCGCTCGAATCTGCGTTGCAGCTGATCCTGAATCCGCTGATGCAGCCCAGCGTCGTATGGGAAGGCGTATGTCACGGCGACTACTTTGCCGGATGGCTGCGCGATCATGACGCCGCTCGCAGCCGCGCGAGAAGGAAGCGTATCGCAGGTTAACGCGTCGCCGGTATTGATGACGGTGCTCTTCGCCTTGCACTTGAGCCCTTCGGTATTTTCCGTGTAGGGCGCGTTCGCCGCGGCGAGGTAGTCCAGCACGTGTTTGCGTGTGGCCTTGCCGAGATCGAAGCCTGGACAACTCAACCCCTGCGCGCTCGCGCCGGCGCTCGACAAAAGCATTGCTGCGATAACGATAAGCCGCATAATAGTCTCGCTTCTAGTACCCCACTCAAATCGACCTCGTTGACGTTAACTTAAGCCCGGGTCATGGGGATCAGCTGGGCGTGGCCGGTTGCGAGGAGGGGCGCTGCCAGCGCGCGCGGGGCGTTGAAAGCAACGTCAGGATACGTGGCGGGCGGTGCGCATGATGGCGCGCGGCACCGTCTACGCTGCGGGCCGCGTCTGCTACGAAGTCCCAAGACGGACGGCGCTAGCCGCTAAACCGTACCGATTTGATGATGTCGTCGATCGTTTCTCCGAGTGGGTCGGCTTCCGATCCAATCACCAGTACTTTCAGTTTTCTACTTTCCACGCAGAGCGCCTGCGCCGTGCGACCGTCATCGGTTTCATCTGCGACGCCGCGCAAGCCCGCGACTTTTCCGACTTTGACGCTGCGACCATCGTGGACCGATTGCGCGCAACGCTCCGGCGATTTCTGCCCTAGTCCGAGATCGAAGATAAATAGATCGATGTCGTATTCGCCGTCCTCGGTCGCATATTCGTGGTCGGCCGAGGCCACGTAGTTTTGAATGCGCAGGTGTTGTCGTCGCCCGTCGCGAACCACTTTCAAATGGCCGTCAGGCGGATAGGAGAACTCGAACGCATAGCGATCGTTCCGATAGACCTGCCATTTACCGGCAGGCGCAGTGGATTGCTCGGGGGTCGCCTGCGGTGTCTGCGCGAAAGCGGAGAACGCGCCGGCGATCAGACAACACGCAGCGATGGCTAATCTAGACGGAGGGATCACGTGCGACGCGGAAAAAATACGGGACATTACGGTTCGCCTAACGCAAGAGGACGCGAACCTAAAAGCAAAACTTAATCCTGGAGCGCAATACGCGCATACCGCGCTCAGGATTGCCGCTTGCGAACGACAGCGGTGAACAGCATTGTAAGCAATGCACCGCCGAGAATTATTGCACTGCTCGGTTCCGGCACTGCGATGACAGAAACGGATTTCAGATTGAAACGTGCTGCTGCAGACGTGGTGTCGTCGCCAAAGAACAAAGCGGCTGCGGTGTCGTAGATAGCGGGACTTCCGGGTTGCGCGCCATAAGCGCGCGTCGAGCCGCTTAGCGTTTTCGCTTTGGCTCCGTCACCTGCCGTCAGCGAGTAATGATCACCGACAATAGTCAGTGCATAGTCGGTCATCGTCGTCGTGTCGAACGCGATCATCTCGCCCTGCGTGAAGCCCAGGTTCTGCGCCCAGACGGTGTCCTGCCAAAAGCCGATCTCGATACCCACGGCATTCTGATCGGTGACGATCAAGCTGAAGCCGCTGCGGTTGTTCGCGGCGCTGTGCGCTTCTTGCAGGACCTGAGAACTGAACTGCAGCGTGAAGCCGGTTGCGCTGTTCAACAAGGCATCTTGCTGACCGAACCCGCCTTGATAGAGTGCATTCCCGGTTGTATTGACCGCAACGAAGCCCGCCGGATCGAGCGTTTGCGTACCGCCGGTGAAGAATGTCGTCCAGCCTTGTCCGTCCGGAAGGGTCGTTCCGTCATACAGCACTTTCGCGTACGCCGCGGGTGCGGCAACAGTCAGCAGCAAACCGATACAAAGCAGGCGTTTCATATGATCTCGCGCAAGATTGAAAAGACGCACCATCGGGTGAGCCTAGGCGGGGCAGCGGTCGCTGTCAAACCCATTCGCCGCGAATCTATTCGGTCGGAATACAGGCAAACACCGGTTACCGGTCGAGCTTGAGCGCGCGAAACCGCAGGAGTCGCAACGGCGAATCGGGCAGAATAGCCCCTGCTGAGCGGCGGCAACGCGTCTGGCAGCAAAATATAAACAGGAGGAGCGAACATGAAGGTGTTTTCCAACACGGTGCGAGCGTTGGCGCTGGTACTGGCAATGCCATTTGCAGCATCGGCTGCGGATCCGATTACGCTCGGCCTGGTCGACGAAGTGACGGGGCCCCAGGCCGAAGCGGGTGTGCTCACGATGAATGGCGTTCGACTCGCGATCGAAGAGATCAACGGCACTGGCGGTGTGATGGGTAGACCGCTCGAATTGCGCGTCGAGGATAACCAAAGTACGAACCCCGGAACCGTGCTCGCGTATTCGAAATTAGTCGACCAGGGCGGCATCGTGGCGGTGATCGGACCGCTGCGCAGCACGCAGGTGCAAGCGGCATCGCCCACCATCGCAAAGGCACGTATTCCCGATTTCATCGGCGGCAGCGAT
>JBDTMS010000446.1:0-4315 GCA_039934195.1 Betaproteobacteria bacterium | reverse complement strand
CCTGGCATCGCACCAGGTCTGCTGACCCCGGCAGCAGGGCTGCCGGGCGCTATACTGCCGCGCAGCTCATTTCGGGCAAATCTCTCCGTAACCACGCCGCTATGAAAGCCATCGTCGTCGACCGGCCCGGCTCCCCGGATGTTCTACAGATTCGCGAAGTACCCAAACCGGTCGCGCGGCCGGGCTGGGTTCTCGTGCGCGTGAAAGCGTTCGGATTGAATCGCTCCGAGATGTACACGCGCCAAGGACACTCGGGCGCGGCGGTGAGATTTCCGCGCGTGCTCGGCATCGAGTGCGTCGGCGTGGTGGAAGACCCTTCCGACTCGAATCTGCGCAAGGGGGATACGGTCGCGTCGGTGATGGGCGGTATGGGCCGCGACTTCGACGGCGGGTACGCCGAATACACACTGCTGCCGATCGCGCAAGTGATGCCGGTGCATACGCAGCTTCCGTGGCATGAGCTCGCGGCGATTCCGGAAACTTATCTAACCGCGTGGGGCTGCCTGCACGATGCGATGGATATGCACGGCGCCGACAGTGTGCTGATTCGCGGTGGAACCTCGTCGGTGGGCATGGCCGCGATCTCGCTCGCAAAAGACATGGGCCTCACCGTCGCAGCGACGACGCGCAGCGCGAGCAAAGCCGCAGCGCTGATTGCCATCGGCGCCGATCACGTAATTATCGACGACGGCAGCATCGCTGCCAAAGTGAGGCAGACATTCGACACCGGCGTCGACGGGGTGCTCGAGCTGATCGGCACCGCTACGTTACTCGACTCGCTGCGCTGTGCCGCGCATCGCGGGATCGTCTGCTTCGCGGGTTTGCTCGGCAACGAGTGGGTGCTGGAACGCTTCGAGCCGATCGCGGCGATTCCCTCCACCATTCGGCTGACGACCTACACGACGCACACGGTCGACGCCGCAAATTCGACCGAAGCCCTGCAGCGCATCGTTCGCAGCGTCGAAGCCAAACGGCTGCACCTCAATCTCGACCGCGTGTTCAAGTTCGGCGAGATCGTCGCGGCGCACGAACACATGGAAAACAACCGCGCAACCGGCAAGCTCGTTGTGATGTCGACTGATCGCATGCCCGGCAGCCACGGACCGGGCGGCGATGAATCGCTTGATAACGATTGCTCACCGCATGATCTCCCCGATACGAAACAAACCCGCCGCTAGGCCCGCCCTCTACAATGTCGCCTGCGGACTCCGATCCGCGTCCGGCGTGCTAGCATCGATGCTTATCGGTCGGCGCCTGACGGCAGCGCCCATTTTTCTGTACCGTGCCGTATCAATCCCGGGGGACTTTCACGCTTGAATTCGTGCGCGCGCAGTGCGATGGCCGGTGTAAAAAACGCGTTGACGAGTAGGCTGCTCGCAACGTGCCGGCAGGCATCTACACAGCCCGGCAAATCGGCCGCTCTGTGCGCTTTCGTTCTCGCCCTATCCAGTGCGATATGCGCCGCAGCGCCCGACAAGGCCAAGACGACACCGCTAAGCGAGCGGGTGATCTATCTGCATTACAACCACACCGGCGCCCCGTCTGCGATTAGCCGCGACCAGGCGATCGCCGCCGGCGAGCATGCCGCCAAGGTTTGGCTCGCGTGCGATGATATCCGTTTCGTGATGTCCAGCGATTCGCTCGCCAAGCCCGGCGTGCGGGATGGGCAATACATCATCGGCTGGGCCGCGAAGATACCGGCCGGCGCCGGTACCACCGCTGGTGCGCTGAGCGCCGTGCTGCCGTACATCCGCGATGGCAAGATTATCGAGTTCGATATCGTCTTGAACGCCAAAACGGTACACACCGCAGACGATGCCGTCGGCACGCTCGTCTACAGTCTCGGGCGCGCGCTCGGCCTGCCAGACTCGGCCCAGCCAGGCTCGGTGATGCAGCAGAAGGCCACGTACACCGAATCGAGCCCGCGACCTAACCGCGCAGATATCAAGGCCTGTCTCGAGCTATATCCCTGATATCCGGCGGCCGGTCGGCTACTTCGATCCAACGCTCGGCAACCATTTTCCGCGCGACGTAATGTTAGTCACGTCAGCGGTCGCGTATCGTGTGGGCATCGATACAAACGATGCGTCTTGGTTGTCGCGATCATCGTGCTGAGACGATTTAGAGTTCCGCCAACGGACGTGCAATCGGGCGATGTTGGCTCGTGTTAACGGAGTTGTTCAGGCGCAAGTGCCTGGGTCCGACATCGTGGACAGTCATTGCGCTGTCTCGTTTGCGCCGGTATGAAAACAATTCGGGATTGGATATGGTTCGGGCAAGTGCTGGTTGATCGTTTGTAGCGGTCTCTTCTAATGTGCCAGACTACCTTCCCGGCTACCGCCGCCGCCCACCCAGCAACGACCCCAATACGCCGCGCACCAACTGCGTCCCTAACGATCTCGCCGCGCTCTTCGCAGCGGACTCGAGCATCCCTTCATGATGACCACCGCGCGGTCCCGTCGTGCCTAATAAAATTCCACCAATTGAATCGAGCACGCCGCCGGCTTTTGCCTGCGATTGTCCTTGCGTGGGAGCGCTGTCCATGCGCTTCTGCGCGGCCGACTGTAGTTTTTCGTATGCCGATTCGCGGTCGACGGTTTGTTGATAGTGGCTGTACACGACCGATGATTTCACGGCGGCGTCGCGCTCGGCCGGCGTGATCGGGCCGATGCGCGTGCCCGGCGGCAGAATCCACGCGCGCTCGACGATGGTCGGGCTGCCTTTCTCGTCGAGAAATGAGACCAGGGCTTCGCCCGTGCTGAGCTCCATGATTACTTTTTCGGTGTCGAGTTTTGGATTCGCACGCAGCGTTGTCGCCGCGGTTTGCACGGCTTTCTGATCGCGCGGTGTGAACGCGCGCAGCGCGTGCTGCACGCGATTGCCGAGCTGGCCGAGCACGGTGTCCGGCATGTCGAGCGGATTTTGCGTGACGAAGTAGATGCCGACGCCCTTCGATCGGATCAGCCGTACGACTTGCTCGATCTTGGTGAGCAGCGGTTTCGGCGCATCGTTGAACAGCAGATGCGCTTCGTCGAAAAAGAACACGAGCTTGGGCTTTTCCGGGTCGCCGACTTCGGGCAGCGATTCGAATAACTCCGACAGCATCCACAGCAGCAGCGTCGCGTAGATCTTCGGCGTCTGCATCAGTTTGTCGGCGGCGAGAATGTTGATGACGCCGCGGCCTTTGTCGGTTTGCAACAGGTCGGCAACGTTGAGCGCAGGTTCGCCGAAGAATTTATCGCCGCCTTGTTGTTCGAGCGTGAGCAGACCACGCTGGATGGTGCCGATGCTCGCGGTCGAGATGTTGCCGTAGCTGGTAGTGAAGTCTTTGGCGTTGTCGCCGATGTGCGCAAGCGCGGCGCGCAGGTCTTTGAGATCGAGCAGCAGCAGGCCTTTGTCATCGCACGCTTTGAACACGAGCGCCAGCACGCCTTCTTGCGTGTCGTTGAGCTCGAGAATACGCGACAGCATCAACGGACCCAACTCGGCGATCGTCGCGCGCACCGGGCTGCCTTGATCGCCGAACACATCCCAGAACGTGGTGGGACATGCTGCGAAGGCCGGCGCCGGAAGCTTGAGTGTGTCGAGCCGCGTTTTCAGTTTCGGCGACAGCTCGCCGGCCTGACTCAAGCCCGCGAGATCGCCTTTTACGTCCGCCATGAATACCGGGACGCCGATGCTGCTGAAGCCTTCCGCCATTTTCTGCAAGGTCACCGTCTTGCCGGTCCCGGTTGCGCCGGTGATCAGGCCATGCCGGTTTGCCATGGCCGGCAGCAGGCAAATCTCGTCTTCACTTTGGGCGATCGGCAACGGCTGCGACATGGCTGGACCTCGTAATGGCTATGCTAAGATTCACTTAGTATATCTGCGCGATGCAGCACGCCGGCAAACAAGTGCCACTGCGGCGTCGCGCGTCGACTGCAATCGATTCGACGGCGCGCACCGGTCTTTTTTCAGAACTCGGCAACAGTTCAGGCATATCGGTTATGGCAGGTCACAGCAAGTGGGCCAACATCAAACACAAGAAGGCGGCGCAAGACGCCAAGCGCGGCGCCATCTTCACGCGGCTGATCAAAGAAATTACCGTGTCCTCCCGCATGGGCGGGCCGGATTCGGACACCAACTCGCGACTGCGCTTGGCAATCGATAAAGCGTATGAGTCGAACATGCCGAAAGACAACGTCGAGCGCGCAATCAAGCGCGGCAGCGGCGAGCTCGAAGGCGTGAACTATGAGGAAATCCGCTACGAAGGCTACGGCATCGCCGGCGCTGCGGTCATCGTCGATTGCATGACGGACAACAAGACGCGCACGGT
>JBDTMS010000445.1:0-4320 GCA_039934195.1 Betaproteobacteria bacterium | reverse complement strand
TGGTCTTGTGCGGCGTTCCACACTGGTCGATGGACTTGCGCAAGAAGCGCGAGGCAGCTTTGCGGTCTCGGTTGGCGGTTAGCAGGAAGTCGACTGTGTGACCTGCCTTGTCGACCGCTCGATACAGATACTGCCACTGGCCTTTGACGCTGATATAGGTCTCGTCCATGCGCCAGCTGGTTCCAACCGGTCGCTTGCGTTGCCGGAACGCCATCTCCAGCAACGGCGTGTACTTGATCACCCAGCGATTCAAGCTAGGTGTTCTCCGTGAAAGGCTCTCCGCTGCTTCGGATGAACGTAATGGTGCCGGTTCCTCCTCTTGCCGTAACGGTGGTTTCCCCCATTGGCACGACAAAGGAAGTGGCAGTGGATGAGATAAGGGAGTCGAAGGTTCCGCTTCAGCGCGACTCGACAAGTGCGCCAGCAGAAAGAAGCAGAGCATAGATATAGCTAAACACGGCACGTTGAACGGCTTTCACTGCGGCCTCCTCGATGGTCTATCTGTTCATTGCCTTTGTTGCGCGGCCACGATACTTCTTGGGCACGCGCTGCTCCTGTCGCGACACCTACGAAAGCGCGCCTTTCCACGGGCACGCGCTCACAGCACCTCTGAATCAGGATGGAGCCACTCGATTCGCCCTATGTCTGAAGCCATCCTTATTCAGGAGCACGGCTCTCCTCCCAGTTGTCTGTGCGGAATCGAACATCTGGAATACCGTCGAACGTTTACAGTCGAGGACCGGTTCGAACGAGCGTGCCCTTCGGTGCTCGTGGCCTGGATCCACGAAGGGGACACCTCGACTGAACTATGCAAGTTCTGCTGAACACGGGCCCTCATATTGATGGACGCCAGGCCATGTCCGAGCAAGTGGCCGAGTGGATCGGATACCAATGGCTGGCCGAACGCGATGGCGTCTCGCCGGTGCAGGCTACAGACGATTGGCGCATACTTTGTTGGTTTACCCGAAGAGCACCTTCTGAACGGCCAATCATGGATGAATCTTTGGCGAACGACCGCAAAGTAGGCATGTTGCACAACCCCCGAAGCAATCACCTGCTGGCAGCACTGCCGGAAGCCGAGTGGCAGCGTTGGCTGCCGCAACTCGAGCACGTCGACTTGCCGCTTGGCAAGGTCCTCTATGAATCCGGCTCGACGTTGACGCATGTGCACTTTCCGACCACGGCCATCGTGTCGTTGCTGTACGTCTTGGACAGCGGTGCCTCGGCCGAGATCGCCGTCGTGGGCAACGAGGGCATTGTCGGCATATCGCTGTTCATGGGCGGCGGGTCAACGCCCAGCCGTGGCGTGGTGCAAAGCGCCGGGGAAGGCTTCCAGCTCAGTTCCGAGTTGATGAAGAAGGAGTTCGAGCGGGCCGGCCCGGTGATGCACCTGCTGCTTCGCTACACCCAGGCGCTGATCACGCAGATGTCGCAGACCGCGGTCTGCAATCGGCACCATTCGCTGGACCAGCAGCTGTGCCGCTGGCTGTTGCTCAGCATGGACCGCCTGCAGGGCGACGAGCTGGTCATGACGCAGGAACTGATCGCCAACATGCTGGGCGTTCGGCGCGAAGGTGTGAACGAGGGCGCGTTGAGTCTTCAGAACGCAGGCTTGATCCGCTATGCACGCGGGCACATCACGGTGTTGGATCGGCCGGGGCTGGAAAAGCGCACTTGCGAGTGCTATGCAGTGGTCAAGAAGGAATACGACCGCCTCCTGCCTGCGAAGCTCGCGGTCTAGCGCGCATTGCGCTCAAGCGATAGCGCCAAACAAAGCGCTCATGCTCGCCGTGATCGCCATGGCGATACCTTGCATGAGCCGTTTTCCTGGCACCACTACAGCCACGACCAAACTGTTTTGATAGTCCAGAAAGTGCAGAGGGGAGATCTATCATGCAATTCGAGAGCAAAACGACACGGCTTTACTGGGTAACGGCGCTTGCGGGACTTATCCCGGATATGCTGCTTGCGTTATTGGTGGCGTTTTTCTTTTCCGGTGGTGTCAGTGGTGTTTTCGTCGCTTTCTTCGGATTGCAGTTGATCTACCTAGTTCTGTGGATTAAAAAATCGGTATGGGGATGGGTGCTGTTTAGGGTAATGGGTCGGAAAGCGCTTGCAGAAGCCATACTGTCTGATCTTCAGCGCGTTAAGTTTCCGGAGCCTGCCGAATGCGAACGTTCGGCAGATAGCTATTTTGAATGGGTTGCGCTTGATGAAAGCCAGCCCATAGACGTGCGGTTAGTTCCTTCAAGTCAGATAACGATGCTCAAGCTGCCTGGCGCGAAGATGCGGATACAAGGAAGCATTCGGCTTGCATTGGGGTATGAGGATGCGTTAGCAGCCTACAAAAAGATGTTCGCCACGCAGGGCAATGTTTCAGTTGGAAATGACTAAGATTCGCTGCTATGTTTAAAGCATATTTCCAGACCTTAACACGTCTCAGTACAAGCCCCGATGGAATATCACATAGAGCGCGAAATCCGTCTGAGCGAAAAAAGCGATTATGCGAGCTTATATTCGTGGTTTCTGGAGGAGTTCACCAAGGACGGAAAGAGCGCCGGCCGAAAACTGATTCCTTGGGCGTGGAATTTCTACTTTACGGCCACCGAGATTAGCTACCGTAAAAATATCAAACTCGAACCAAGTGAGGAACGCCCTCATACGCACAATGAATATATTCGTGCAACGTTGACGCCGAGCGGGCCGCGAAATTCATTCTCTGCGTTTTTCGATGTTCGGCACTGACAGAGAGCTCAAGGATTTTTCTCTCACCATCCATCGGGTAGAGAATGATCGGGCGACGGAGCAATGCAGAGTATGGGGGTATGTCAGCTATACAGCGGAAGTTGATTTCAGCTACGAGACGCACGACGACACGCTAGGCGTCGATATCTCGCTTACTCCGCAAAAGTTCGACGATCTGCGTGAGCTCATCAGGCATGACGGGGTGGATGATCTGGAAGTACTTCTAAGCGCTGTATCGGGTTTTTACGCCGAGTGGTCGTCGTCCATCAGCACAGATGATGTGAAGGTACTGACCCCGGACAAAGAACAAAAAATCCTTACGCCTGAGGGCTGCACAATCGATCCGCCTAGGTTAGGGGGAGTGGGCGAATGCGCGCTGATGTTCACGCGGCGCAGTATCCTTGCCCACCCAAAAGCCGAACCTGCTAAACCCGACGAAGCCGAAGAGGATTTATCGGGCGAAGCAGCATACCGGAACAGCGTTTTGAGGCAGCAGTTCTGAACCAGCTAACTCGTGCTCAGGAGAAAACCGCAAAGCTGCATATTTTGCTTTGGGTGATTGTCGTTCTCTTAGCGGCGCTGCTGTTCAAATGATCCACCGGCTGCTAACAGAACTCCACACAGAAATTGTGGACAGAAATCTTGCGAGCTATCAGAGATCGGGGGCCTGCGTCAAATAGCAATTTTTCTTTATAAGGAACCATCACCATGGCCAAAAAATCCGACATTCACGTCGTCCCGCATGACAAGGGCTGGGCGGTTCAGCGCGAAGGCGCAACCCGGCCCAGTTCTCTGCATGACACGAAAGCCGATGCCATCGCCAAGGCCAAGCCGGTCGCCAAGCGCGAACAGCTCGAGCTCGTGATCCACACCAAGGACGGCAAGATCAGCAACCCGAATAGCTACGGCAACGATCCGAATCCGCCGAAAGATAAAAAGAAATAACTTGTTTGTCACAGCGGCACACCGAAGCTAGGAAGTCCAGACTTCCTGCGCGCAATAGGCTTTGGTTGCTAGCGGAAATCTCTTAGCAGGATAAAAAAGTCGCCGGGGGAGTAACGGATGCAACATAAAGCGGTAGATGAGAATGCGCTCGCTTCGTATCTCGCAGAGGTGCTGAAAAGGATCGATACGGAGGCCAAAAAGCTGCCGAAAGATTCGACGTTAGCGGAACTCCTTGAGGATACCGGTGCGTCCTTGGGCGTATTGATCGGCTATCTCGTCGGCGGCGATCCCGGACCTACTCAGAGACATCGCCTCTGACGCTGCTGAAGCGTGACGCGTCGGCCGGTCACGCTTTCGCCTGCAGGATATCGTCGAACTGTGTTGTGTAGCAGGGCGATAGATTAGCCCGGCGCATCGACCAGGTTCCCCGCGCCACCGTTCCGCCCGGCCGGACGGTGCCGCGGCCGTAGCGCTGATTCAGCCCATCGACCGTTTTCATCAAAGCGGCCGAGCGCGCAGGTGAGAAACGCTGGAATCAGTTTGCCAAAGCGAGCGGTCGTTCCTGGAGAGTCGAGGAGACCTACGTGAAGATCCGCGGCAACTGGGTGTACTTGTATCGCGCGGTCGATC
>JBDTMS010000444.1:0-4321 GCA_039934195.1 Betaproteobacteria bacterium | reverse complement strand
GAAACACGACGGCCAATACGAAAGCGTACCGGGCGAGGTCGGACAAGCGTTTCAACGTGGACTCCCTGTGCTGCGTCAGGACTAATTAACGGCGCGCGCACAGAAAACCTGAGGCGGCTAACTGGGCAACAATGCAGCGGTCTAGCCAGCCAGGCGTATGTCGAGACGCCCGCGGGGGCGTTGGCCGTCAGGCCGGGGGCGTCCGGGCCGATGTTAAGATGCGCCGATGCTAAATGTGAATCCGCTGGTACGCTTTATTCTGTTCTGGGGCGTCAACACGCTCACGCTGTGGGTGGCAGAACAGCTCTTTTCGAGCGTGCATTTCGCGACCTGGCAGGCGCTCGCAATTTCCGGTCTGTTGTTCGGAATCGTCAACGCTACGCTTCGACCGATCCTGGTTATTCTCACCGCGCCGATCACGATTTTGACGCTCGGCTTTTTCCTGCTGGTGATCAACGCTCTGATGCTGCTGTTCACAGCGTGGCTGGTGCCGGGATTTCATCTGACTGGCTTCTGGAACGCGCTCGTCGTCTCCATCTTCGTCTCTCTGTTCAGCTTCCTGATCAACCTTCTGCTCGGACTCAGGTGAGCATGACGATCGGCGAGCCCGCGGCATCGCCGACGCGCAGTCCTTTTTTAGACGTGTTGCTGCCATTCGCAGGCGGTTATTTTTTGTCGTACTTGTATCGCAGCGTCAATGCGATCATCGGCACCGACCTGGCGCGTGAATTTCACCTCTCGCCCGCCGACCTCGGTTTGCTGACTAGCGCGTATTTCCTCACTTTTGCGCTGTTTCAACTGCCGCTGGGTCTGCTGCTGGATCGCTTCGGGCCGCGCCGAACAGATGCCGCGCTGCTGCTGATTGCAGCGGGAGGCGCGGCGTTGTTTGCATCGGCGAGGCAACTGCCTCTACTCATTCTGGGACGTGCATTGATCGGACTTGGCGTATCCGGCTGTCTGATGTCAGGTATCAAAGCGAATGTCATCTGGTTTCCGCTGTCGCGTTTGAGCGCCGTGAACGGTTGGATGTTTTGCGCCGGCGGTGCCGGCATGATCGCAGCGACGCTGCCGGTGCAGATCGCGTTGCGCCACACGGGATGGCGCACGCTGTTTTTGGTGTTGGCAGCTGCGACGGTCATCGCTGCGCTCGCAATTTTCAGGATTGTTCCAGAGCGCAAAGCCGAATCGGGGCAGCCATCCTTCAGCCATCAGCTCGAAGGGCTGCGCCAGGTGTTTGTCGACCGGCGCTTCTGGCGAATCGCCGTCGCTGCGACCTTGGCACAGTCGACCAACATGGCACTGCAAAGCTTATGGTCGGGACCGTGGTTGCGCGATGTCGCCGGTCTGGATCCTGAAGCGGTGGCAGTCGATCTACTGCTGATGGCGTGCGCGACAACGATAGGGTTTCTGTTTTGGGGAAACTTCGCTGAACGCATCGCGAAGCGCGGCGTCGCGCCGCTCACCGTTTTTCTGATCGGCATGGGAATATTTCTGTTGTTCCAATTGCTGGCAACGCTGGGGTGGAAGCAATCGCCGCTGTTGCTGTGGATGGGATTTGGTTTTTTCGGTACCGCGGGCAGTCTCGCCTACGCGATCTTGCCCCAGGCTTTTCCATTGCCATTGGCCGGCCGGGTGAACACTGCGCTCAATTCGCTGGTGTTCGGCTGGGCGTTCGTTGTGCAGTGGGCGATCGGCGCGGTCCTCAGCTTATGGCCGGTGACAGCTAACGGCTACGACGCGCAAGGATACCGATGGGCGTTCGGTGTGTTTCTACTAGCGCAAACGCTCGCGTGGTGCTGGATGGTTATCTGTACCCGAGATATCGCGCACTAGCGGTGCGGGCGAAAACGATCAGACGTGCGCGCGCCGCGATCCGATTCGCCGCGACCGTGGCCGGGTGTGCGCGGGCCGTCGCCGATGCGTCGCTCCGTGCGGCGTGATGGTGCGCCGACTTCGTGAGCAGACGTGGGTTGCTCGTGCTCGATGTCGTCGTTCTGATAGATGCCGCACGCTACGATGATCCCGTCGACCAGCTCGAAATAGACCGACTTCCGCTGCAACCTTTGCGTCAACGGATGGCGCCACTTGTAGTCTTCCCACCCGCGGCCTCTGGCTTTCGCGCTGTCGATAATCAACCGGACGTGGGGCTTGCCGTCGACGTCGTGCAGGTCATAGATATTTTCGCCGCGCGATGATGGATCGCTACCGTTTGCAAGTCGGACACCGTTCAAATCCATCGCCCAGATGTAGAATTCGGCGACCATAAAGCCACCGGCAGGATCGTCGAAATCGGAGAAGGCTTTGCGCTTGCCGACCGCGCGTAAGTGCTTGCCGGCCTGCCGCACCAGTGCGACTGCCGTTTGCCGCCCTGCCGCACGATCCAACTTGAAGTAGCCGACGATTTCATGCAGCTTCTCCACTTCGGTTTCGAACATGAGTGCCGCCGCTGCGCTTTGTTCGGCCAGCGCGGCGTTCTGCAGATTCACATGCTCGAGTTGCATAATGGATTGGCTGACTAGCGCCAAGCCATCGCTTTGATCGCGGGAGGCCGATGCGATCTCGCCGATTTGCGCGGCCGCTTGCTGCGCCGTCCCGGCAACCTGGTCGATGACGCGTCCCGCTTCGGTGACGATGCCGACGCTGGTGTGCATATCGGCGACCGAGCTTTCGATCAACTTCTTGATGTCGAGCGCAGCGTCGCCGCAACGTTGCGCCAGTGCACGAACTTCACCGGCGACGACTGAAAATCCGCGTCCCTGGTCACCCGCCCGTGCGGCTTCCACAGCGGCATTGAGCGCGAGTATGTTGGTCTGCAAGGCGATGCCTTCGATCAACTTGCTGACGTCGGCGATTTTCCGAGATCCCATGTCGACCAGGCTCATGCTGTCGACGGCGCGCCGTACGCAGTCGGCACCGCGATCCGCAAGCCGAGATGAGTCGGCCGTCAGCGCACTTGCGTTCTGGCAATGCTCAGCGTTTTGCTTGACCGTGGCAGCGAGCTGTTCCATCGCCGACGCAATTTGTTCAAGCGTGGCTGCCTGGCGCTCGGTTCGCTGCGACAGATCGCCGCTGCCGGTTGCGATTTCGTGCGCAGCGATCCGGATGCTGTCGCAACCGCTGCGAACGCGCTCGACGATGTCGAGTAAGCCTTGATTCATGTTGCGCACGCTGTCGACGACGCGGCCCGATTCGCCGCTGAGAATAGTATCGGCGCGCCCTGACAGCTCGCCGAGTCCGATGCTGTCGAGACTGTCGGTCAGCTTGTCGAAGCGGCGTTGCACGCCTCGATGCAATACAACTAGCACTGCGATCCCCGCAGCGCATGCGGTCCATGCCGCAATCGACCATTCCAATCCTCGCTGCGTCGTCGCTATGACTAACGCGAGAATCACGAACGTGCCGGCGAGAACGAAACGCGCTCGGATGCCGGTCGGCGTAAACCGGCCGGTCATGCGCACGAGATCGTCGGTGAAGGTGGGAGCGGGCCCAGCGTGCTTCATCGCGGCATCCTTAAACGGCGTTGAACCTCGATTGTCGGCAGTGAGGCGCTCACTGCGCGCGCTTGTTAGAGCGCAGAACAGGCGCAGCGGCAGCAAACGTTGTGCCAGACGAGTGAAATGGTGAGCGATCGCTGAGCAGCGTCGCGTCGTTGGCGAGGATCTGGCGACCCGGTGTCAGCGGCCGCGCCGCCGTTCAAGTACTAACCGGCCATCGTGATGCCGCCGTCCGCGACGATCGTCTGGCCTGTGATGAAGGCGCCGGCGCGCGATGCGAGCAGAACGGCAATGCCGCCGATGTCATCGGGCTGCCCGATGCGGCGCAGCGGTGTCGCTGCTTCGGTCTGCGCCAACAGCTCGGGGTTGTCCCACAATGCGCGCGCGAAATCGGTTTTCACCAATCCTGGCGCAATACAATTCACGCGAATGTTGTGCTCACCCCATTCGACTGCGAGATTGCGGGCAAGCTGCATGTCCGCCGCCTTCGAGATGCAATAGGCGCCTAGTGTGCTGCTGCCTTTCAAGCCGCCTATCGACGAGACGATAATCACAGCGCCGTCCTTACCTTTGGCCATATCCGGCAATACCAGGTTGCACAGCCAGTGATTGGCGACGATGTTGTTCTGCAGAATCTTATTGAACGCGTCGTCGGGAAGCTGTGCCATCGCGCCGAAGTAAGGATTGGAAGCGGCGTTGCACACCAGGATGTCGACTGCACCCCAGGTGCTACGCGTGGTTTCCACGAGCGCTGCGAGTTGAGATTTATCGCCGATATTTGCCGGCACAGCGATCGCTTGGCCGCCCGCGTCTCGAATTGCCTGTGC
>JBDTMS010000443.1:0-4322 GCA_039934195.1 Betaproteobacteria bacterium | reverse complement strand
TCTACCGTATAGATCGTGCCGGTGAGCCCGTTCTCCGGCCGGCCGCCATCGGCTGAGGGACTGAAGCGGTGATCGCGCCACAAGCCGGTCCATATTGGCGTCGCCGGATCGACGATCGCGTCGAAATGCGTCTCCTTGTAGGTAACCAGCGTACGGTAACTAGCGTTGTTGCCATCGATGCTGTTCTCGTAGCGCGTTTTCCAGAACACTTCATTACCGCTGAAGAATGCGAGATTTACACCGGCGTCGCGCGCGGCCTCTACGTTCGCGCGCTGCCCGCCCGACCAGTATTCGTCGTGGCCCGATGAGATGAAAATCTTGTGATTCTTGAGCAGCGCGCCACTTCGATCCGTATCTACGGCGGAGATGTAACTGATGTCGTAGCCATTGGCTTCGAGAAATTCCACCATCTCGAACTCGGCACCGAAGAACGAGTACTGCATCCCCAGATTTACTGCGATGTTGGGCCGATTGAAGCTGACTTTGTAGGCGCCCTTGTACAGTTGCGGATTGCCCGGCGGACAACTCACCGTGCACGAGTAGAGATTGTTGCCGCCGAAGTTGTTGTACGCGGCGCGCTGAGTGTCGGAGGTCTGGTAGACGATATCGGCGTGACTCGCATCGTCGCGTACATTGAAGAACATGTAGCCAGCGCCTTTGTTGGTGTCGTTGCGGACCAAGCGAGCGAAATACACGCCAGAGGTTGCCGTAAGCGGCACTGCCCACGATGCGGATTCGAGCCAGTTACCGCAATCGATGAGGCCGGTTTTATTGGTTGTGTCGACGCGACACGCGGGCTGCGTCTGGACAGCGATGTTGCCCAAGGCGATGACTTTGCGGGCACCGTTGCCTTGATACCAACCTATGCGATAGATATCGATGTGGTAAGGCGTGGTGGCTCTGACTTTGAAGCGTATCGTGTCGCCGACACTTACGCTCTGATCGGTGGCAAATCCTTGAACCGCTGAATCGCCCGGCTCTACAAGCTGCCACTCGCTAGGCAAATTTCCGGGCAACGCGTTTTCGCACACGATTGGATTGCACGGACCTGCGGCGGCAAAGGGCGCCCTCTGTGTAACCACGACACCGTCTCCTTCGTCGTGGTTTTGGTTCTCGCCCGGTTCAACGACCGGCTGGTGGTAATCAAGCGCGGGCTGTCTTTCGTTCTTGCGCGGTGCAGATTCCGCGACCGGCAACCAGAACGCAACTAACGCGGCTTGCAAACAAAACAAGATCTGCCAGAGGCAGCGCCTATTGGGCAGCAGGGCGCAATGCTGGCGCATGATGTGGCTCCATTCGAGTGCATTACCGACGGCATTTTTCGCTGCACACCCAGCGCTACGGTGTTTCAGCAAGCTATACGCAAGTCCTCCGTCCGTGCCTTGCCAACGTCATAGTCGCGAACGGTTGATCTGCTCCCTCCGCGAAACGTCGCATGCTACGCAAGCGACTGAGCCGTTGTCAAAGGCAGAAGATATAGACCTGCGGGCAAGATGCGCGTGACAGCCAGCCTGAGCGGTCGCGTAAATGCGACAAATCAGTACATTTGTGCGCACGGATTTAAGTTTATTAGAAAATCAATTTCCACGTTGGACCGCCGGAAATCTCTAGGACGCATAATGCGAGCAACGGCGAAACACGCTCGTGTCCCTGATCGCGGCAGTAGTCACTTGCACAGGCTGGCGTTGCTTGTCGGGGCGATCAGACGCGACCGGCGCTTGCATGAGCCGGACAGCATCTGCAGTCGCGCCAGTGCAGCTCAGGCGTCGCGCTTCTTCTCGCGGCTGGCGATGAACGACTTCACCAGATTTTTATGATCTTGTGTGGAGGTGATGACGGCATAGTGCGACGAGATGAGATCGAGATTGGTGCGCAGATCGTTGCGCATGCCTTGGTAGATCGCGCGCTTGGTCATCCGCAAGGTAAGCGCTGGTGCCTGTACCATGCGGCGCGCGATTTTTTCCGCCTCCTGCATCAAGGTCGCGTCCGGAAATACTTTGTTGACCAGACCGATGCGCAGCGCCTCGTCGGCGTCGACGAACTCGCCGGTGAGAAACAGCTCGAGCGCTTTCGACACGCCGACCAGCCGCGGCAAGAAATGCGCGCCACCCGCGCCCGGCACCAGGCCCACCTTTACATAGGTCTCGGCAAACCGCGCGCTCTGCGCGGCGTAACGAATATCGCACATCAGCGCCATGTCCATGCCTGCACCGGTCGCGACGCCGTTGACCACCGCGATCACCGGCTTGTCCAAATCTTCCAGCGCGAGCGGGATCCGCTCGATACGTTGAAACAGCTCGTGCTTGCGCTGCTCCGGCGTGTGATCGAGGCGATCGCCCATCTCGACGATATCGCCGCCGCTGCAAAACGCGCTGCCGCTACCGGTGACCAGTACGACTTTCACCGATTCGTCGGTGCGGCACTGCTGCAACGCTGCGGTCCACGCGTCGATCATCTCGAACGTGAATGCATTCAACCGGTCCGGACGGTCGAGCACGATTCTGGCGATGCCATCGGCGATGGAGAACTTCAGATCCTCGGTCATGCGGTGCAGTGCTCCTTCAACTTTTCGACTTCGCGGTTGGACGTGATGTCAGTGCGGAAATCTCGTCCGCTGAGAAACCGACTTCACCGAGAATTTCTGCGCCATGCTGACCAAGCGTCGGTGCGTGACGGCGGATTCGAAACGGCGCGGCACTCAACGTAACCGGACTGCGCACCGTGCGATAGCGACCTTCGCTCGGATGCTCTGCTACACCGAACAGCTCGACTGCCCGCACGTGCGGATCGTCCGGCAGCTCATCGAGTGACATGACCGGCATGCACGGAATACTTACGCGATCGCAGAATGCGACCCACTCGGCGGTGCTGTGCTTCGGCGCTTCTTCTTCGAGCATCCGATACAGCACGCCGATGTTCTGCACGCGTGCGGACAACCGCTGAAAACGCGCATCGGTTTTGAATTCGACGCGGCCGGTGAAATCGTAGAAGTCCTGCCAGTTCCGATCGGAATACGGCAGGATGCAGGCGTAACCATCTTTGGTTCGATACGGTTTGCGCGACGGATTGAGCACGCGTAGAAAGCCCGGCTTACTAAGTGGCGGCTCGAACGCCGAACCGAACATGTGCTCAGCGAGATTGAACTCGATGGTCGTCTCCAGCATCGGCACTTCGATTGCCTGGCCACCGCCGCCGCGAGCACGCTGCAAAAGCGCCGCGAGAATTGCATAAGCCATCGCCTGCCCCGCCAGCTTGTCGCAAATTACGGTCGGCACGTACGCCGGCTCGCCATGCACGGCGCCGTACAACGCCGCAATGCCGGAGCCCGCTTGAATCAAATCATCGTAAGCGGGTTTATCGCTGTACGGGCCCGTGGCGCCAAACCCATAGGCGCCGCAATACACGATGTCTTCCTTCAGCGCGCGCACTTGCTCGTAGCCGTAGCCCAGGCGTGCGATCGCCTGCGGGCGCACGCTGTGCACGAACACATCCGCCGTTGCGATCAATCGGTTCAGCGCTGCCCGGCAATCCTCGCGTTTCAAATCTAAGACGATGCTGCGCTTGTTGCGATGAAGGTTGAGTATGTTGCCAGCCATGCCGGGGTTGCGCTGCGGCTCGTAATGGCGCAGCGAATCGCCTTCCGGGCTTTCCACTTTGATCACATCCGCGCCGAAGTCGGCGAGGATGTGAGTCGCGAACGGCCCCATGATGACGCTGGTCAGATCGAGTATGCGGATGCCGCCGAGCGGCCCATCTGCGAGCGTAGTGTCCATGATGCGAGAGTCGACGTTAGCGCACGGCGCGATGTTCGAAGCCAGGATCTTACCTCGGCGCTAAAGCCAGGGATCTTACCTCGGCGCTCGTTATATCGCGATTCATTCGCCGACCAGCATCGGCCACAGCGCGTCGGCGCCGCGTGCGCAAACCAACTGACCGATGCGCGTCTGCCAGTAGGTTTCCGATCCGAATTCATCACGCCACGACCACAGGCGCCGCGTTGCAAAGTGCAGTGGATGCTCATGCGTGAATCCCATCGCACCATGCACTTGGTGGCAGATCGCGGCGACGTTGCCCGCCGCTTCGCCGACGCGCGATTTCGCGATCGCGGCAGCAAACGAAAATTCGGGCGTCGCAAACGCGGCTGCGGCAAGATCGGCGGCTGCAGCGGCCGCTGCGTATTGTCCAGCGGCGTCGGCGAGCATGTGCTGAATCGCCTGGAACTTGCCGATCGCGCGGCCGAACTGTTGGCGCTCCGTCGCATAGCTCACGGCGTAGTCGATGCAGCGCTCCATCGCGCCGACCATCTGCTGCGCGCGCACCGC
>JBDTMS010000442.1:0-4323 GCA_039934195.1 Betaproteobacteria bacterium | reverse complement strand
GCGGTGAGATCGTCCTGCTCAATGTTCAAGCAGAGAAACAGTTCGGCTACCGCCGTGACGAGCTCGCTGGGCAAGCGGTAACGAACATCATTCCAAACGGCTTTGCGGAACGGTTGGTCGCGGACGGTCTTCGCTCCGCCGCAGATGCATTGGCGCAGCAGATCGGTACGGGAATCGAGCTCACCGGGCGCCGCAAGGAGGCTACCGAGTTTCCCATCGAAATCATGCTGAGCCCATTGGAAAATGCGGCGGGAATACTGGTGACCGCGGCGATCCGCGACATTACCAAACGCAACGCGGCCGAAGCACACCTGCTGGAGAAATTAGAGGAGCTCAAACGCTCGAATGAAGAATTAGAGCAATTTGCCTACATCGCCTCGCACGATTTGCAGGAGCCGCTGCGTATGGTTGCCAGCTATACGCAGCTGCTGGCGAAAAGGTACAAGGGCAAGCTCGACGCCGACGCCGATGAGTTCATCGCGTTCGCGGTGGGCGGAGCCAGCCGCATGCAACAGTTGATTCAGGATCTGCTCGCGTATTCGCGCGTCGGGACGCAAGCGAACGAATTGCTCGAGACCTCGAGCGAAGAAGCGCTGCAAGAGGCGCTCGTCAATCTGCGCGGCGCCATCGAGGACAGCGGTGCTCTAGTGACGCACGACCCGCTGCCGCTAGTGCTCGGAGATGACGCGCTATTAGTGCAACTATTTCAGAACCTCATCGGTAATGCCATCAAATACCGCAGACTCGAGATCCCGCAAGTGCGGATCTCAGCCGTCAGGGCCGAGGGAGAGCGATGGTTATTTTCCGTGCGGGACAACGGATTGGGAATCGATCCGCAGTACTTCGATAGGATCTTCGGCATGTTCCAGCGGTTGCACACGCGGGAGGAATTCTCGGGCACCGGTATCGGACTGGCTATCTGCAAAAAGATTATCGAGCGCCATGGCGGCAGCATCTCGGTCGAGTCGAAGCTTGGCGAGGGCTCCACATTCCATTTTGCATTGACAGGAATCCCAACAAAAATTATGCAATTGGTTGCAGGAGGCAAAGCATGAATAGCATCGGAGTCGAAGGAAGGCCCATCGAGCTGCTGTTGGTCGAGGACAACCCCGGTGACGTTCTGCTGACGAAGGAAGCTTTCCGCGATACCAACACATATGTCCACATGCATGTGGTTTCGGATGGCGTGGAGGCAATGGCCTTCCTGCGAAAAGAAGGACGGTACGTCCAGGTCCCGCGCCCGGACATTATCCTGCTGGATCTAAACCTCCCGAGAATGGATGGGCGCGAGGTGCTGGCGCAAATCAAGGCGCACGACAGCCTGAAAATGATCCCGACGGTTGTGCTGACCACGTCCGACGCAGAAGCAGACGTGGTCGAAAGCTATCAGCTGCAGGCGAACTGCTACTTGTGCAAACCGGTCGAGCTGGCGGCGTTCGAGGCCCTGGTGAAAAGCATCAATGATTTCTGGCTGACCCGTGTCAAATTGCCGCGGACGTAAAGCGGATGGGTAAGAAACAGCGCACTCAGCTGCTCCTGATCGAAGACAACCCGGCCGATGCCTACCTGCTTCGTAGGATGCTCGACGACCACGGTAGCCACAATATCGCACTGGCGCATGTGCAAAGCATGGGCGAGGCCGAGAAACATCTCTTGGAGCATGCGGTCGACATCATATTGGTCGACCTGGGGCTGCCGGACGCGCAAGGACTGGGCGCGGTGCGCAGAGCCCACGCGGCGGCGCCGCGAATCCCGCTGGTGGTCCTCACCGGGTTGGACGACGAGGCGCAGGCTACGCAAGCACTGCAAGAAGGTGCTCAGGAGCATCTCATCAAAGGCCAGATCGAGGCGCGCGGCCTGCTGCGGGCGTTGCGCTATGCGGTCGAGCGCAAGGCCATGGATGAGGCGTTGTTCGAGGAGAAGGAACGCGCGCAAGTCACGCTCAACTGCATCGGGGACGCGGTAATTTGCACCGACACTACGGGCAACATCACATTCCTGAATGTGGCCGCAGAGAAATTGACGGGCTGGTCTCGGCAGGAGGCGGCGGGCCGGCCGATGGACGAAGTCTTTCGCATTGTAGAAGGCGCGAATCGCGACACGCCGCCGAATCCGATGCAACTGGCGGTCGAGCACGACCGCGTCGTGCACCTGTCAAGCAACTGCACTTTGCTTACGCGCCACGGAACCGAAATCCCGATTGAAGATTCCGTTGCACCGATTCATGACCGCGACGGTCGTACTACTGGCGCAGTAATCGTGTTTCGCGACGTAAGTGCGGCCCGGGCGATGGCCGTGCAAATGGCCCATTCGGCCGAGCACGATTTTCTCACCGGCCTGCCCAATCGATTGCTCCTCAATGACCGGGTCACGCGAGCGATCTCGCTCGCTCAGCGTCATCGCAAACAAGTTGCGATATTGTTTTTGGATCTCGATGGGTTCAAACACATCAACGACTCGCTGGGGCATCCGACCGGCGACAAGTTGCTTCAATCCGCGGCAAAACGGCTGCTGAAATGCGTTCGCGATACGGACACGGTAAGCCGGCAAGGCGGCGACGAATTCGTCGTGCTGCTCTCGGAGCTGGAACACCCGGAAGACGCTGCGATTTCGGCACGGCGAATGTTGGACGCGGTGGCGGCGTCGCATTCCGTCGACCAACACGAGCTGCACGTTACAACAAGCATCGGCGTGAGCGTTTATCCCGACGACGGCATGGATGCGGAGACGCTGATCAAGAATGCCGACACCGCGATGTACCAGGCGAAGGAAGGCGGGCGGCAAGGTTTTCGGTTTTTCAAACCCGAGATGAACGCTCGAGCCGTTGAACGCCAGTCGATCGAGGAGAGTCTGCGCCGGGCTGTGGAACGGCGCGAATTCGCGCTGCACTACCAGCCGAAGATCGACATTCGTACGGGGACGATTACCGGCGCGGAAGCGTTGATCCGCTGGACGCACCCGACGCGAGGATCGGTCGCGCCCGCGCAGTTCATCGCGGTCGCCGAAGACTGCGGCCTGATCGTGCCGATCGGCAAATGGGTGCTGCATCAAGCTTGCGAGCAAGCGCGCACCTGGCTCGATGCGGGGCTGCGCGTGGGTACGATTGCTGTAAATGTCTCCGCGATCGAGTTCGGAAACGAAGGCTTTCTTGAAGGCGTATTCGATACTCTTAAAGATACGGGGTTAGATCCGCACGCGCTGGAGCTGGAGCTGACCGAGAGTGTCTTGATGAAGCGCGCCGATTCCGCGGCAGCAATCCTGCAAATGCTTAAGAAAACCGGGGTGCAGGTAGCGATCGATGACTTCGGCACCGGTTACTCGAGCTTGAGCTACCTGCAAAAATTTCCGGTCGATACCCTCAAGATCGATCAGTCGTTCGTGCGCCAGATCACCGCGGCGCCCGAGGAGACCAGCATCGTGACCGCGGTGATCAACCTGAGCCGAAGCCTCAACATGCGCGTGGTCGCCGAAGGCGTGGAAACCCGCGAAGCGCTGTCGTTTCTCGCCTCACATCAATGCGATCAAGCGCAGGGCTACTACTTCAGCCGGCCGGTGACTGCGCAAGAATTCGCTGTGTTGCTCAAGCGCGGCGTGCGCGTGGCGGCCAGTGCCTGAAGCTACCAAGTTGTCGAACGTACGCGGCGAGCGCTAGGCATCCGGCGGCGCTGCCGCAGCGGCGGTCACGGCCCGTAACGCTGGCAGCAGGCGGTCAAACTCGGTCTTGACCACCGCGTAGCATTCGCACGAGCGAGCCTCCAGCCCCAGCCGATCCAGCACCGTAATGCGGCCGCGGCTGTAGCGAATCAGGCCGGCGTTCTGCAACTTCCCTGCGGCCTCGGTGACGCCTTCGCGCCGCACGCCCAGCATATTGGCAATCAATTCCTGGGTCATGCTCAGCTCGTTGGAGGGTAGCCGATCCAGGCTCAGCAGCAGCCAACGGCACAGTTGCTGATCTACCGAATGGTGCCGGTTGCACACCGCTGTTTGCGCCATTTGCGTAATCAGCGCCTGGGTGTAGCGCAACAGCAAATGCATCACCGGACCGGCGCGATTGAATTCCTGTTTCAGCAACGACCCCTCGAGGCGATAGGCGTGGCCAGCGCTTTGCACCACCGCCCGGCTGGGCGTCGACTCGCCGCCCATGAACAACGCGATGCCGAGGATGCCTTCATTGCCGACTACCGCGATTTCCGCTGAGGCGCCGTCCGTCATCACGTAGATAAGCGAAACGATTGCAGTGGTCGGAAAATACACGTGCGGCAACAGGCCGCCAGCCTCGTACATGACCTCGCCGAGCGGCATCGTCACCAGTTCCAGGTGGGG
>JBDTMS010000441.1:0-4331 GCA_039934195.1 Betaproteobacteria bacterium | reverse complement strand
GGGGTGGATCTCAGTCCTAAAACGTATCGATGGATGCGCGAACACGCCCATTACGACGACGAACATCCCAAGATCGCGCTGCAAATAGTTGAACGGTATGCCACCACTGAGCGTATACAAAAACGCGTGATGTTCGCCGCCAAGCGCAGTCTGGAGCTGCTGGATCACGCGCTTGTCACAGCGTACCAAGCTTATGCCGTGCAACAGTCGTCGGGTTCTGTCCCCGTAGAGAAATCGCGCGCTACGGACCGACGCACGGAGCAAACGTCAATAGACTTTCCCGACCGCCGGTTCGCCGGCCGGCGAGGGTTATTAGCCCGTATGGCAGCGTAATAAGGAGCTTTAAGAATTGCGGCACGGCGCAGTGCCCGAGAAAGCTGCGCCGGCCTGATGCTCCTGCTATCCCGTTCCAGCGCTAAGCGAACCGCGAATTGGGGAATTTTGCATTTAATTTGCACGAACACAAATAGTTAGGCATGCTTGGTGCGCCTAGTGAGGATGTTCCAATCTTCATGCTAAGGACCAATGCAGTGAGCAAGCGCCTCGTTCTTATCATTTGGCCGTTTGTCGCGATCGTGGTGCTTCTGGTCGTTGCCTCGTCAGAAAGCATGACGATCCTGTCCGCGGGGCGGGCATTTGTCGAAGGCGAAAGCCTTTGGTCTAAAGCTCAGAAGCAGTCACTTTCTCATCTCATGCGCTATGCGCATACCCGCTCTGAGACCGACTACCAGAACTTCCTCAAAGCTTTAGCTGTACCGTTAGGCGATCGTAAGGCGCGCTTAGAGCTCGAAAAGCCGGACTTCAATTACAGCGTCGCCTATCAAGGATTCCTAGAAGGCCGCAATCATCTCGATGACATACCGGGGATGATTATGCTGTATCGGCGGTTCCGCCATGTCAGCTATCTGGACCGATCCATCACGCTGTGGGCCGACGGTGATCGATCCATCGACGAGTTCATTCAAGTCGCAAACGAACTGCACAGCCGCATCTCGGCTGGAGAAACAGACGCAAATGTTCTTCACGGGGTGCTTGATCGGATCTACTCCGTCGATGCGAGGCTCACGCCCGAGGAGGACAACTTCTCCTCGTCTTTAGGCGAAGCAACGCGAGCGACGAAGTATGCACTGTCAATCGCGACCGTTACTCTGGCTGCAGTGTTGTTGTCCCTGGGCGTTGCCTTTTCTCGGCGAATGGTCAAGAACAGCGAGGTATTCGAAGCGGCGCTAAGACGCAGCGAAGAGCGGTTTAATCTTGCCGTTACCGGCAGTAATGACGGGATCTGGGACTGGGATATCGTCGTTGGGAGCGTGTATTACTCGGCCCGACTGAACGAGTTGCTCGGCTATTTCGGTGAACCGATCGGCGCAACGCCGGACGCATTCATCGTACGGCTGCATCCGGAGGACCAGGCCGGGTCTAGCGCCGCACTCAAGGCGCACTTGAAAAACAACACAGCATATGACGTTGAGTTCCGCCTAAAAAGCCGCTCTGGCGAATATCGCTGGTTTCGTGCCCGCGGAAGATCGGTGCGCGACGCTAACGGTAGAGCGGTGCGTATGGCAGGCTCCCTGTCGGACGTCACGGATCGAAAGCGCGCGGAGGCCGAGCTGTACGCCGAGAAAGAGCGCGCCCAAGTCACGCTCCAGTCCATCGGTGATGCGGTCATCACTACCGACACCAATGGCCTCATTGAGTACTTCAACCCGGTTGCGGAAACTCTTACCGGGTGGAGCATGGCGCAGGTGCAAGGATTGCCCCTATCTACGTTCGTTCATATCATTGACGAGAGCACCCGCACCCGCACGCCAGACCCCATCGATATGGTCATGCGTGATGGGCGCACGCTGGATATTGCCACCAACCTTCTACTCGTACGCCGCGATGGCAAAGAAGTACCGGTGGACGAATCGACCGCACCGATTCGTGATCATTCAAGCCGTATCGCAGGTGTCGTTATTGTCTTGCGCAACGTGAGCCGTGAGCGCCAGTACGCGGCGAAGCTATCCTACCAAGCCAGCCATGATGCGCTAACCGGCCTGATCAACCGCCGTGAGTTCGAACAGCGCATGCGCCGCGCCCTTGCCAGCGCTTCGGACATGCAAAGACAACATGCCGTTATGTACCTGGACCTCGACCAGTTCAAGGTTGTAAATGATACCTGTGGTCATGCGGCCGGGGATGAACTCATGCGCTTGATCAGCGCCACACTCCAAAAGCAATTGCGCGAAGACGATACATTGGCACGGCTAGGCGGTGACGAGTTCGGCGTTTTGATCGAGAATTGCTCGCCCGAAAATGCAGTTCGCATCGCAGAGGAATTACGTGAGTGCGTCAGCGAATTCCCGTTTGCGTGCCAGAGTCGTTCGTTTTCGGTTGGCGTTAGCATCGGCCTGGTTTGCGTGGAGGGTAGCTTGTTCACGCTGTCCGACATCCTCAGTGCTGCGGATGCTGCTTGCTACATGGCGAAGGAGAAGGGTCGAAACCGGGTTCATATTTATCACCGAAATGACATGGAGTTGTCCACCCGCCACGGCGAGATGGAATGGGTGGGGCGCATCCGTAACGCGCTAGACCAGGATCGCTTCTGTCTTTACGCGCAGGAAATCGTGGCTGTGGGACAAGCGCACAGTGACGGCCTGCACATTGAGCTTCTCATTCGAATGATCGATGAGCAGGGCAAGCTGGTCCCGCCGATGGCGTTTATTCCTGCGGCCGAGCGCTACAACTTAATGCCCGCAATCGATCGCTGGGTTATTCGCACCGCGTTTTCTACGCTGGCCAGGATGCGCGCCAGTCGCAGCGCACAGGCCATCGAGACATGCGCCATTAATCTTTCCGGGGCGTCATTGGGCGATGAGCGCGCGTTGGCGTTCGTCATCGAGCAGTTTGAGGAGTTTGGCATACCGAAATCGATGGTCTGTTTTGAAATCACCGAGACCGCCGCCATTGGTAATCTAGCCAAGGCAACCGAGTTCATTACAGAGCTTAAGCTCCTGGGCTGTAAGTTCTCGCTTGATGATTTCGGCGCTGGCATGTCTTCGTTTACTTACTTAAAGCACTTGCCAGTCGACTATTTGAAGATCGATGGCTGCTTTGTAAAGGACATGCTCAACGATCCTATTGACCGCGCCATGGTCGAGGCGATCAACCAAATCGGTCACGTCATGGGCAAGCTGACCATCGCCGAGTTCGTGGAAAACGGGGACACTCTTGTCCTGCTGCGTGAACTGGGCGTCGATTTCGCGCAGGGCTACGGAATCGCCAAGCCCGCACCGTTCAAGTACAGCGCCGACGTTATCCCGATTGACTCACTAGTTCATGCAAAACAGGCGTGACGCCCGCGCAGGCAGGCCAAAGCGGAGGTAGTGTTAAGCGCTCTAAGCCAAGGCGGATGCGTACCCACAGCGCTTACCCGCGCTTCAATAGCCTCAAGATTGGCGTCGCATCGGCCTTACATACGCGCGCCCCGTAGCGCCGCGCGGACGGTGCGGACAAGGTACACAGATGCGCGCGAATCGCGTCCCAATTCTCGAGCAACCATTCGCCGAAAAAATCGTCTCCGGTCACGCGCTTATGATAATCCCCGTCCTGCACCAGCTCATCTGCGGTTTTCACTGTCTATTGGGAGCCTATGTCGGGATAGTAATCCTATGTCGGGATAGTAATAACGGCTTCATCGCGATCTAGCTTTATTGCTATTTTGTAGCTGATGACAGTTCGCTGCGGGCATTCTGGACGATCCACGCTTCCTCCGGCACTGATAGTTTGCGCGCGCGTTTGAGCGGATGTATCGAAAAACAGGTGACAAGCCCGCCTCGAAAAAATCACGCCGACCTCTTCCGACCGGCTCGCAGACCGGTCGTTCGCGCTAAGCGCTACGGGTTTCGTGACTACGAGGCGGCTTTCGGGTTGCTATAACCCGAGGCAATAGCATCGTCACAGTGTATGACCGTACCCTTATCGAATGCACAAGCCGAGGGCCGCGTACCTGACCGAAACGATACCAGGTTACGGAAGCACATATGCCGAGACGGCTATGAGGCCGGAAGGGGTAGCTTGTCGAAAGCGAGGCCGCGGCTGGAAAGTAGTAGTAGTAGTAGTAGCCGACCGCGGCATTTAACTGAAATGCTTGAAAACAGCCACGTTGCAGTACAACAAACGCCTATCTTTCTAGAATTAGAAAGTAACCGTAGACCGGTGACTTTGCGCCACCTGTTTCGGGTCAAATAGCGATGCTACTTGTTGCAGCCGATCACTATTCAGTTTCGGGAATGGTGTCAGGTGGTACGCAGTTCCATTCCTTGGCGGAATCAACCATTCTGACGGTT
>JBDTMS010000440.1:0-4334 GCA_039934195.1 Betaproteobacteria bacterium | reverse complement strand
ATGAGCTCGCTCTTTTCGATGATGAACGGCGCGATCAGCATCGACAAGATCATCGCAGCGAGCACGATCTGCATGACATCGGGTGCGAGCAGCTTCGAGTTCGCCGCCAGAGACAACAGCACCAGCCCGAACTCTCCTGCCGCGCACAAAAGCAGGCCGGATCGCATCGCGGTGCCCGGATCGATACCTAACAACCGGCCCAAGCCGCCGATGACCGCGAACTTGATTAGCAGCAAGCCCGCGAGCACCGCTACCACTGCAGGCAGATGTCGGAGCACCTCGGCCGGGTCGAGTTGCATGCCGATGGTGACAAAGAACAAGCCCATCAGCACATCCTGGAACGGCCGAATGTCCTGCTCGACTTGATAGCGATATTCGGTTTCCGAGATCAACATCCCCGCGAGAAACGCGCCGAGCGCTAACGACAGGCCCGCACGACCGGTAGCCCATGCGAGACCGAGCGTGAACAACAGCAGGTTCAACATGAACAGCTCGGGGGACTTCTGTCGCGCAACGAGATGAAACCACGGACGCAGCAAGCGCTGACCAATGTACAGCACGACCGCCAGTACGATCGCTGCTTTCAATAGCGCAATGGCAAGTTGCGTTGCAATTTCTTGTGGCGGCTGCGCCAGCGCCGGGATCAAAATCAAAAACGGCACGACGGCGAGATCTTGAAACAAAAGCACGCCGATGACCGCGCGTCCGTGCTGCGAATTGAGCTCGGAGCGCTCCGCCAGCATCTTCGCCAGTATCGCGGTTGACGACATGGTCAGCGCGCCGCCGAGCACCAGGCCGGTGCGCCAGGGCAATCCAATCGCCAGGCACAAGCCGATCACCAGCAGCGTTGTCGCAGCAACTTGCGCAGCGCCCAGTCCGAACACCGCTTGCCGCATGGTGACGAGCTTCGGCAAGCTGAATTCCAATCCCACGCTGAACATCAGAAACACGACGCCGAAATCCGCCAGATAACGCGTGCCCTCGTTGTCTTCCACCCAGCCGAGCGCATGAGGTCCGATCAGAATGCCGACCAGCAAATAGCCGATCAACGCCGGCAAGCGCAACTGACGGAACAAGACCACGACGAACACCGCGGTCGCAAGGAGAATGAGGACGAGCTCGAGAGTGGTGTGCATGGTTCGCGCGAGCGTGCGCGCTTCGAGGGGGTGCACGCTTGCCAACTCTATCACACACGTGTTCGATGCCTGGGGCATTAGCCAGGGGGATTGCCGGGGCGTTTCGCTGCGTCAATCGGCTAGGTTTTTCGGCGTGCAAGCAGCGCTGCACGCACAGTGTCTGAGGCCGGCCGTGGAGGGCTTCGGGTATACTCGAGATCGAAAATGACTATCAAAGTTGCGACGATCTCGTCATCGCTATTGAGCGCGCGGCGAACGCTGGACATCGAAGCGCGCGCCGTCGCCGCGCTCGCGGCCCGGCTGGACGAGACTTTCCAGCAGGCGGTCGAGATCATTCTTGCGTGCAAAGGCCGTGCGGTCGTCAGCGGCATGGGCAAATCCGGCCATGTGGCGCGCAAGATCGCATCGACACTTGCCAGCACCGGCACACCCGCATTTTTCGTCCATCCCGCCGAAGCCAGTCACGGCGATCTGGGGATGATCACCGCGCAAGATGTGATGATCGCGCTGTCCAACTCCGGCGAGAGCGGCGAGTTGCTCGCAATCGCGCCGTTGATCAAACGCGAAGGCGCCGGCCTGATCGCCATCACCGGGAATCCGCATTCCGCTCTCGCCAAATTAGCCGACGTACATTTGGATGGCGGCGTCGCCGAGGAAGCATGTCCGCTCGGGCTTGCGCCGACCGCCAGCACCACCGCAGCTTTAGCTCTCGGCGATGCGCTTGCGGTCGCGCTGCTCGAGGCGCGCGGGTTCAAAGCAGAAGACTTCGCACGCTCGCATCCGGGTGGATCGCTTGGCAGACGTCTTCTCGTTCGCGTGAGCGATGTGATGCGAACCGGCGACGCAGTCCCGTCCGTAGCCGACACCGTGTTGTTATCGCAAGCGATCGCCGAGATGTCGCGCAAAGGCATGGGCATGACCGCAGTAATCGACAGCGACAGGCGGGTGGTGGGGATGTTTACCGATGGCGACCTGCGCCGAACGCTGGAAAAACCGATTAACGTGCATGCGACACCGCTCGCCGCGGTGATGACTGTAAAGCCACGCACGATCGCATCCGATCGTCTGGCGGCCGAAGCCGTCAAGCTGATGGAAGACCATCGTATCGGGCAGATCCTAGTGGTCGATTCCGCATCGCATCTGCTCGGTGCGTTGAACTTGCACGACCTATTCCGCGCCAAAGTCCTATGAGCTTTGACTCTCGCTCGTGACGCCTGATCTGCACCAGCGCGCCCAGGCGATTCGCCTTTTGGTGCTCGATGTGGACGGCGTGCTGACCGACGGTCGCATCTACTATGGCGCCGATAGCGTCGAGCTGAAAGCGTTCAACATCCAGGATGGGCTGGGCATCAAGCTCCTGCGCACGACCGGCGTCGAGGTCGCAATCATCACCGGCCGCGAGTCGCGCGCTGTGGCAACGCGTGCGGCGGAGCTCGGCATCGTTCACTTGTTTCAGGGCGCCGGCGACAAGCTGGCAGCGTTCGAAGAATTACTCGCACGCCTGAGCCTCGACACAGCTGCGGCTGCGGGCATGGGTGACGACTTACCCGATCTGCCCGTGCTGCGCCGTTGCGGTTTGGCCGTGTGCGTGCCGGAAGCGTCGCCGGTCATTCGACGTGTTGCGCACTACGTGACTGATCGCGCCGGTGGCACCGGGGCCGTGCGCGAAGTCTGCGATCTGTTGATGGCCGCGCAGGGAACATTCGAGCGCAGCATGCAGGAGTTCATGAAGTGAGCGCGCGTTGGCTAACCTGGGTGCCGGCGATGCTGCTCGCAGGTCTGGCTACGCTCACCTGGTGGCTAGACCAGACCGTACAGCCGCTGGATTCGGAGCGCGAAAAAGCGTCGAAGGACGATCCCGATTTTGTCGTGGATAAGCTCGAAGCCACCCGCATGAATCTGGACGGCACGCAACGCTACTCTGTCATCGCAACGAAGATGGTGCACTATCCAGGCGATAACAGCGCTGTGCTCGATCAGCCGCACCTGATCCATTTCGATCCCAACACCGCGCCGGTGAGTATTCGCGCAAATCAGGGGGTACTCTCCAGCAATGGCGAGAACGCGTATTTCTCCGGCGACGTTCAGGTGAAGCGCGCCCCGTACGGGAAGAATCCGGAGCTGTCCCTATACACCAGCTTCCTGCACGTCATTCCGGACAGAGACGAAGCGAAAACGGACCGCGCCGTAACGATCACGAGCGGCAATAGCACGCTGAAGGGTGTTGGCCTAGAATTGAACAACAAAACCCACGAGATGAAATTGCTTTCCGATGTCAAAGGACAAATTGAGACACCCGCTAAAAGCCGTCGCCCACTCCCCTGGGAACACAAGCGCTGATCGCGACCGGCTGGTGTTGTCACCGGCGCTGGCCATGCTAGTGGCGCTGCTCGTTCCAGCATTCGCCAACGCAGAAAAAGCCGATAAGGAAAAGCCGGTAAACATCGAGTCGGACAAGCTCCACATCGACGATGCCAAAAAAGAAAGCGTGTTCGAAGGGCATGTCGTCCTGACACAGGGAACGCTGGTACTGAGAGCCGATCGGGTCGTCGTCAAACAGGACGCGCAAGGGTTCAACTACGGCTTCGCCTACGGTAAACCAGCCTACTTTAAACAAAAGCGCGAAGGCTTCGACGAATACATCGAAGGCAATGCCGAGCGTCTCGAATACGATGGGCGCCGTGACAAGATGCAGATGTTCACCAATGCGGAAATTCATAAGGGCGGCGACGAAGTTAAGGGCGACTACATTTCCTACGACGCGGTGACCGAGTTCTATCAGGTAATCGGCGGCCCGTCGGTAGCGACTTCTGTAAATCCTAAAGGCCGTGTACGGGCCACCATACAACCTCCCAAGAAAGCCGTAGACAAGCCGGCGGTTGGCGCGGAAGGAAACGTTAACCCGCCGCCGGTACCGCTCAAACCTTCCGGTCCATTGCAATAGCCTCCCGAACAATGATGCGTTTGAACTCAAGACCGCGGCCGGGGCTGCCGTTAACAGTCAGCTGGCGATGAGTGAACTGCGGGCGGAGCAACTGCAGAAGCGGTTCAAGTCTCGCACCGTTGTCAAGGACGTATCGCTCGATGTAGAAAGTGGAGAAGTAGTCGGCCTTCTCGGCCCCAACGGCGCGGGAAAAACGACGTGCTTCTACATGATCGTCGGGCTGATTCCGTCCGACGGCGGCAGCATCTATTTGG
>JBDTMS010000439.1:0-4334 GCA_039934195.1 Betaproteobacteria bacterium | reverse complement strand
TGGTCGACGTTGATCTTGCCCAGCCAGACGACATCGCCGCCCGGCCGCGCGGCTTCCACCGCCAATCGAAATGTCTGCGCACGCCCGGCTGCTTCGAACACATAGTCGGCGCCGCGTCCGGCGGTGAGCGACTTGACTTGATCGACGACGTCACCCTGGCTCGCATCGATCGTATGCGTCGCGCCGAACGCGCGCGCTCGCTCGAGCTTAAACTCGCCAACGTCCACTGCGATGACCTGGCCCGCGTCGATCAGCTTCGCGCCTTGCAATACGTTCAGCCCAACCGCGCCGCAGCCGAACACGACGACATTCGAGCCGGCCGCAACTTTCGCTTTGCGCACCGCGGCGCCGACGCCGGTCATCACGCCGCAGCCGATGATGCACGCACGATCGAACGGGATTTCCTTCGCTATCGCGATAGCACCCGACTCCGGCACGACGGTGTATTGCGCATGGGTGGATGTGACCGAGTAGTGATACACGGTCTGCCCATTGCGCGACATGCGCGAGCGTCCATCCAGCAGAAACCCGCGCGGCTGGTTGCGGCTGAACGGCTCGCATTGAATCGGCAGATCGCGCTCGCAGTAGAAGCACTGGCCGCAATGCGGATTCCACGAGCAGATGACGTGATCGCCCGGTTTCACCTGGGTAACCTCGGCGCCCACCGCTTCGACGATGCCCGCGCCTTCGTGCCCGAGCACGATCGGCAGCGGATAGGCGAGCGAGCCCTGTATCACTTCGAGGTCGGTATGGCATAAGCCGCTCGCGCGTACGCGCACCAGCACGTCCGTGGGGGACAGCGGCGCGAGCTGCAAAGTCTCGATGGTGAGCGGCTGCCCGACTGCATTGAGCACTGCGGCTTGAAATTGCATGGACGTCTCTATGAAGTCGGGGAATGCTCGGAATGCGAGTTGACCGCGCGTTCGCTGCCGTCGACGCAGGCGTCGTCTGCGCACCCGTCCAGCAGACACACGAGCTCGATCACGTGCGGATGAAACGGCAATTCCAAAAGCGTTTGCGCAAAGCTGCCCGCAGCGATCTCTTCCAGGGTCGCGAGCGCGCCGGTCCAGCGCCACGCGCCGATCTGGAACAACACGATGCGATGGCGCTGCGTCAACGATCCGTTGAGTGCGTGGCGATCGAGATGATGGTAGAGCTCATGCGCGAGAAACATCGGGCCGCATCGATCGCCCGGCAGCGCGTCTCGCAGACTGCTGTCAGCCACGCGGCGATTCAAATCCGCGATGGCGTGGCGATACAGCACGATGTGCAACGGCCGATCCACGTATTCGGCGAACACCAGCGTCGTGCCGTAGCCGCCGTTCGCATAGCAATCGATGGTCGGAATCGCCAGCTGCGCGGCGATCTCAAACGGGTCTCGGCCCCATTGCAACGCTGCGCACTGCGCTTGCGCACGGCCATCGGCGAGCGCGATGTCTGCGAGATGATGCAGATCATCCGGCGGCAAGCGCGATGCCAAGCGATCGGCGCGCAACATCGAGAAGGCGAGTTCGTGAGCGGACGCTTCGAGCGGAGCTGCGCTTTGCTGCCGCGAAAGGACGCTCGACGCGCTCATATGCCGCGCGCACCCTGCACGCTGATAAACGCAACCGGCGTTTCCGGCGCCAGGCCTTCGAGCTCGCTACCGCCGATTGCAAGCGCCTGGTCGAGCGCGGTCACGCCGGACAGATCGACCACGCGGCGCCCGGAAATTACAAACATGTCGGGCGTGATGATGCTGTCGCCGTTGTAAATCGTCACCTGCTCCCACAACTGACGCAGCTCGGCAAGACCGTTGGCGGCGTTGGCACCGACTACAACGCCATCGCTGCGCTGGATACGAATCACGCCTTCGCGATCCACGGCGCGAACCGGCGATCGGCGCGATTTGAAGAAGCGCCACTTGCGCTCTTCCACGCTGCCCTGGAACACGCGCATCTGATCGGTGGCGGCAACCAGACGCAAGCTCGCAGGCGCGAGGCCCATCGACGTCGCAGCGATGTTGCGCGCTTCGTCTTCGCTCACATCTTTCAGCAGATCTTGCGCGCGCATCTCGGATGCGCCCATCGCAGTCGCGCGCACCCGTTGCGTCTGCGCGTCGACTTCGATGGTCACTTCCACGTTTTCCGGTGCGGCGCCAAGCTTCACCACCGCGTCGAAGGCTTCGCGCTTGATACGCTGCAGATCTTCCGGGCTCGGATTGGGGATCACACGTTCGATGGTTTCGCGAACCAGCGCGAGCGCGACACCGATGGACGAGATGACCTCGGCGTCCTGCGAAATTTTGAATGCCAGCTTCATGCGCTCGGCGACATACGGAATCAACGCCGCCGCGCCGCCGCCTTCGCCCACCAGCATCGCCTGATCGCGGTCGAGCTTGTATTCCATCAGCAAACTCTCGACCACCGGAATGACTTTGCGCGAAGCCTGTTCGAGGATACGGCGCGCGGCTTCTTCCACCGGCACACCGAGACGCTCGCTCAACGGCATCATGGCGCGACGAGCAGACTCGGCATTCCCGCGCGCATGCCAACCTTCCTGCACCAGATCGAGCACGTTCGCGGCACAGGTATTGGTAATCGCATAGCGCTTGCCGCTGCGTGTACGAATCGCAACGTAGTCGTCGGGATCGCCGTCTTTCGGACGGAACAACTCGAGCTGCGGATCTTCAATATCGGCGGGGTCGGCAAATGCCGAATACGGCAGCCCGGCGATGTGCGCACTGCGCGGCCCGACGTCGCCGATATCGTTGCCGCTCACGCGCACCATGCTGCCGCCGGCGATGCCGATCACACGCACGTCGAGCGAATTGACGTACGTGTCGTGCCCGCCGACGCGCGCGTATTTCACCGTAGGCCGGCCATTGCGAATGACGCCGATGTTGGTGCTGGTGCCGCCGACTTCGAAATAGATGCCGTCGGACACTTTCAGATACATCAACGCGCCGGCGACGCTTGCAGCTGGACCCGACAACATCGTCACCGCCGGACGCCGGCGCATTTCCTGAATGTCCATAACGCCGCCATCGCCGCGCATAATCATCAGCGGCGCGGCAATACCGGCTTCGCGCACACTGGCCTCGGTCATGTTCGCGGTGGCGATCATCTTCGGCAGAATGCTTGCGTTGATCACGGCGGTACGCGTGCGTGTGGTGAGTCCGTACAGCTTGGTGATCTCGTGGCCGCCGGTGGCAGCCATGCCGAGGCTGCTGGCCACGCGCATGACCATCTCTTCGCCGCTCTGATCGTCGACGCCGAATGCGCTGCTCGCGACCACGACCTCTACGCCTTCGGCGCGCAACTCTTCCAGCACCGCCCGCACCGAGTCTTCCGTTCGATTCTCGGTGGTAATAAAGCGGTGCAGCGGCCGCATGAAGCGTCCCGGCGCGAGCTCGATTTCCTTGATGTTGCTCTGGCCCTTTGCTAGCAACGATTCGACGCGGCTCGCCATGCCGATCACACCGACCGGCGCCACGTCGCCTTCCAGCAATGCATTGGTCGCCTGCGTCGTGCTGTGTGCGAGGAATACTACGTCGCTCGGATCGGTGCCCGAACGCTGGAGTACGTTGCTGAATACTTCGATCACGCCTTTGGCGACGCCGCGGGGATCGGCGTGCGTCGTCAATACCGAGTAGCGCTCGATAACTTCGAACGTGCTGTTATCGATCAGCACGGCCTTGGTGAACGTACCGCCGACATCGATGCCGATTCTGTAGGTCTTGCGTTGCGTCATGCTGATGATGTCCTGTGCCGCCGATAAGTCAATGCGTGGGCTATCGCGCCGTCACTGACTGCCGCCGAGCATCGCGTAGCAAATTGCTGAATTGATTGCCACCATCAGGCAACCGAACGGCAGTGCGGTTTTCAAGAACTGGCCCTGCGGCACCTTGGTATAGCCAATCGTCCACAACGTCCATGAGTTGGTCGGATCGACGCTGCCCTGCATGATGGTCGGCGCGAGCCAGAGCGAGTACAGGTACGCGATCGGGATATCGTGATTCGATAGGATAATCGCGAGCAACGCCGCGCCGGTGCCGACCACGACCAGGGGACCGCGGTAGATGCTCAATACGCCGCCGATCAATCCGAAGAACAGCGCTGCCTGCAGGTTCGTATGCGGCAGGATCGGTGCGAAGATCGGCCGCAGCGCCTCCGAGATCTGCGGCATCTGTCCCGCGACGATGATCATGCCGCAGATCGTCCACAGCGCCGCAATCGTCGCGATGTCCGGAAACGCGTCGTAGAAAGTCTTGTTGAACAGATTCAGCGCGCCTTGAAAGCTGCGGCTGCGCCAGGTCAGGGCGAGCGCCAATACGATGCTGACCAGGAAGGTCG
>JBDTMS010000438.1:0-4337 GCA_039934195.1 Betaproteobacteria bacterium | reverse complement strand
CCGCTACTCCTTTGAGTCTTGCGATTCGCATGAAACCTCCTGTACAGACGATTATGTAGTTCAGCTCTAATGCGACGGCCCCGAGGGCGTCACAAGCGGCTGTTTTGGGCTGACGCTTCGCCGTGCACGCACGGTGACGCGTCAGCGCCTTCTCCTTATACTCGTTATCTCCGACGGAAAGAAGGCAGCTTCCCGGCGGGCGGATAGTACAACTTCATTGCTTCTATTGCTTGTGCTAGCGTGCTTTAGAAATTTGCCGGCAGCTTGATCACGGTAACCGGATTGTCGTGATTGTTCGGCGAAGTGGCCGACAATTCCGGAACCAGCAGTAGGTACGAGCCGTCCGCCATCTTGTGCACGGCGATGTCGGCGGGGCCGGAGAACTTGACCTCCTTGTCGTAGGTCAGCTGATATGACTTGCTGCCGGAGAGCGGCGTGACTATCACGCTGTTGGTGTTTTTGATTTCCGTGTCGAGGCGGTTGTCGCCCGCGAAGTCAAGCCCGTCGAGTGCGCCTAGACCTTTGTTATAGGGTTCGGGCAGCGTACCCGAAGCGAAGTCCGACTTCTGCAGCTTGTACATTCCACCTTCCGCCGGATCCTTCAGGCCTGCACCTGCGCCGACGGTATTGACGTGAATCGCGCCGTCCGGCGCGACTTCCAGACCATCGGGTCCGCCTTCAGGAAACGCGATGTATGACATCGGCGCTGCTTTGCGGTCGGCGAGCGCATCGAGCGAAGTTATCGGGAACATGTATACGCCACCGCCTTTAGTGACGATCGGAGGTGCGTAAACGCCGCCGCCGATACCGGTTTCCGCGACATAGAGATTGCCCTCCTGGTCGAACCCGAGCGCATTGGGCAGGGTGCCGATGACACCGCTTACTTTCTCAGCGGTAGAACCCGCGCCGAGCCCAATCTCGCCCAGGATTTTGCCATCGTTGTTGAACGCCAGAATCTTGGGACGTGCCAGCTTCGGATCCTTCACCTCTGTTCCATCGGCTTCGGCTAGCGGCGCGCCGACCAGCGCCAGGAAGATCGTGCCCTGGGGAAATTTTTTGGTACCGACCGTACTCACTGCCATGCCGAGCGGACCGGTAAGTCCGGTGATCAGCTTTTCCTTGACCATCTTCAAGGTGCCGTCGGGCTGCACGGACAACTTGCTGATGTAGCCGCCTTTGCGGACGAAATGAAAGCCTTTGTCGGGCATGCCGAGCTCGGCTGCATTCGATATGAACACATACTTCCCATCGGCACTGAAGATCGAGCCTTCCGGATTGTCGAACGCTTTCAATACTTGAATAACTTGACCCTTCTGCGCGTAGGGTTCCAGCGGGTCGGCTGCTTGAACCACGCCTGCTGCGATCAATGCGAGCGCCATCGTGGCTAGCCGGGTGCGTGCCGAAAATTTGGTCAATGGTCTCTCCGAGATGATTTGATTGGATTGGAATGGACAATTCGACTGAGTTGCTACGGACACCCCGCAATGCGAGGAGCTCGCATTATGAACCCTTATAAAAAAAAGGCAGCGTCTTGGCAAACGCCGCCCTTTTAACTCGAAGGGGAACAAGATGCCGAGCGGCCTGGCTACAAGCTGCTCGACCCGACTCATTCCTTGGCGCTATGTTCGCTCGGATACAGCGCAGTTGTCAACCCCGAAGAATCATTGGGCAGCAGGGCTTGCCGATGGCACCGATTGCGCTGTGGCGAAATGCGGTCCTGGACGGATTTACCAGGCGATTATTCGACCGAAGGAGATCCAGGTCAGACCGTGACGCTGGTGTCAGGCGAATACAACGAGCGATCAATACAGCGGTACGAACGTCTCGAGCTCGCGGTCATCGTGCCGGAACCGAACGCGCTTCAATTCGACGCCGTACAGCGCATGCAGATTTGCTTCGGTCATCACTGCGCCGGTCGGACCCACGACATGGTGTCCGCTTGCCATCATCAACAGGGTGACATCGGCCACCGCGTATGCGTGCTGCGGATGATGCGTGCTGAACACGATGGTGTGGCCTTGTTCGCGCGACAACCTGCGCATCAGCGCGAGAATCACGCCCTGATTGGCGAGGTCGAGCGCGGAGCTCGGTTCATCGAGCACCAGACCTTGCGCTTCGGAGGCGAGTGCACGCGCGAGCAAGACGAGCTGGCGCTGACCGCCCGACATTGCGTCGAGCGGCCGCTGCGCGAGGTGCGCGATGCCGAGTTGCTCGAGCGCCTGCATTGCCGCGGCCTCGTCGCGGCGCGCAGGCACGCGCAGCATACCGACGTGACGCGCGCGTCCCATTAGCACCAGATCGATGGCGCGATAAGCGAACGTCGCCGCCATGCTCTGCGGCACCGAGCCCAGCGGCAAGCCGATTTCGGCGCGGCCTTCGCGCGGCGCGATAGCGCCGAGAATGGTTCGCAGCAGCGTCGTTTTGCCGCAACCGTTCGGTCCGAGCACGGCGAAGATCCGGCCGCGTTCGATCAATGCGTCACAGTGGCGAAAGATCCAGTCGTCCGGCGTAAACCAGTGACCGAGATCGTCCAGTCGAATCGCGCCGTCACTCATGCGTCCATCCGCGCGCCTGCGTCTTCCACAGCAGATAGCCGAAGATCGGCGTGCCGATCAGGGCAGTCAATATACCGAGCGGAACCTCGTTTTGCGTGAGGCTGCGCGCGCAGTCGTCGATGATCAGCAAGTAGATGCCGCCGAGCATGGCGGATGTGGGCAGCAATACGCGATGATCCGGCCCCACCAGCATGCGCGCAAAATGCGGCACGATGAGGCCGACCCAGCCGATGCCGCCGCTGACCGAGACTTGCGCGGCGACGATCAGCGCCACCGACACCAGGACGAGCCAGCGTATCGCACTCACGTTGACACCGAGCGCCGCAGCGTCTTCATCGCCGAGCGAGAGCAGATTGATGCGCCAGCGCAGCAACAACAGCAATCCGCCTGCGAACAGCGTCGGGATCGCCAGTACCAGCACACGCTGATAATCCGCGCCGGAAAAACTGCCGAGCAACCAGAACACGATGCCGGGCAACTTCTGCTGCGGATCTGCCGCGTATTGAGCGATGCCGACAAGCGCACCGAAGAACGCCCCGGTGATCACGCCCGCAAGCACCAGCGACAGCACGGCGGACTTGCCCGCGAGGCGGCTCAGCAAAAATACGATAACCAGCGCGGCTATACCGAACGCCAGCGCACCGCCGATCACGCCGGCGATCGACGCGCCGAGCAGAATTGCAAGTGCGCCACCGAAAGACGCGCCGCTGGAGATGCCGAGAATCTCTGGGCCGACGAGCGGATTACGGAACACACCTTGCAACGTCGCGCCGCTGATTGCGAGCGCGATGCCGGCGATCATCGCGAGCAATACGCGCGGCGCCCGGACCAGCTCGACGACTGTTTGCTCGGTCGGGCTCCAGTGCATCTCGAGCGGGAACACACGCGCAGCAATGATCCCGCAGATTGTCTTCAGCGGAATCGGATAACGGCCGATGCACAGCGATCCGAGGGCGACCGCGGCGAGTAACGCAGCGAGCAGAATCATCGCAAGCGCGCTCCGCTGGTCTGGACCGCGCGCGCGGGGCTGCCGCTCGGTGATGGTGGATCTCGGATCAATCATGGGGGGATCATCATGCGGAGGATCGATCATGCGGGGCAGCAGATTCGCGCCTTTGTGATTTGTCGCCGCCGTGTCACGCGTTAACCCTGCTATCTATGCGCTGCCATCGATGTGCTGTCGCCGCCGTATAACAGTTGAGCTCGCTCGGCCGCATTATGTCCCACGCTCGATCCTGGTCGAACAAGATTCCGAGCGAAAACCGCAGATCGCAGTAAACCCTCGTACAATTGCGTGCGCCCAACGCCCCGGCCGGTTGCGCAAGCGTCCGGGCACACAGTCGATTACGAGAAATGGCCAGGACATCAACCCATGTGCTGCGGCGGATTGCCGTAAGAACATACATTGCGCTCCATCTGCTGCGCATTGCGTTCTGGTACAACGTGTATGGCATTGCATACGTCAGCAGAGAGCTCAGCAGATGTTCCGCGCTCGTGGTCCTGTCATCCCTCATTGTCGTCGGCGTGTCGATGAACTCTGAATCAATGGGCTTCGGCTTGCGCTGGACTCCGTCCGGGCAGCTGTTCACAACCGTGCTGAACCGCTTGAGCGATGTCGATCGCGACGGCTACGGGTTACTCCGGAACCCTCGCGACGCCGCTCCCTTCGACGCCGCGATCCACCCCTACGCCGTCGACATCCCAGGAAACGGGATTGACGAGGACGGACTTGCAGGCGACCTCCCTCCAGGTGCCGCGTACACGACGCCGCCGATCCCTGCC
>JBDTMS010000437.1:0-4351 GCA_039934195.1 Betaproteobacteria bacterium | reverse complement strand
CCGGCGTCGCCTTTGAAGGTGAAGCCTAGCGCTCCGGTCGACAGGGTTCGCACGGCCAACGCGCCCTTCGCGAGAACGTCGCCGCTCGTGATCAGTATGTTGAGCTTGTCGCCGAAATAGGGCTCGAGCGGCACCAGGTCGACTCCGCGCACATCGAGATCGAGATCGGCTTTGATCGGCGTGATGCCGGCGCGACCCGTGACGAGGACTTTGCCCGTCTTGTTCACCCCGAATTGCATGGCGACCTTTGCCATGGCATCACGCTGCGACGAGAGATTCTCCAGCGTGAGCTTGATCGTATCGAACGAGTGCGTGACTTCCCGCGGCAGCGCGCGATCGTCGACCGTCACTGCATAACGATCGAGCGAGGCTTTTTTGATCAGCCAGTGCCAGCTCTGGTCCTGGGTTTTCTCCTCGACCTTTTGCGCCGCGTCGCGGGCTTTCGCGACCACTTGCGGGGACGGCGCAGCGAGATTGGCGAGATCGATGCTGCCGTTTTTCTCGCGAGCGGCGTGCAGCTTGCCCACTTTGCTGCTGAGCTCGGCAACTTGCAGCGTGCGCTTTTCCAGATCGAAATCGAGCCCGTGCAGATCGGTTTGCTGCGCAGAGAAAAAATCCTCGCCGGCGCCGCGCTTGCGTAGCCGCAGTTTGCCGATTGACATTTGCAATCTCGCTAGAATCGCCGACAGTCCAGACGGTTTCTGCTCGACACGAAAATGCGTCGATGCATCGATTACGCCGTCCTGAACGTCGACCAGCACAAGCGGCGCGTAGTAGGGCGCGTAGTTTTTCGCGGCGATCTTGCCGAGCACGATGTCGCCTTCAACTTGCAGCGGCGATAGCACGACCGTCGCTTTGGCCTTTGCCGATTCTAAGAATCCGCTCGCGAAGCTGGCTTCGATCGTCATCGGGCTTTTCTGCGGCATCGCGAATCCGCGTACGGCGACTTGAGCCGCATCGACGTCGGTTTTGAATGGCGAAGCGGTATTCTCATCGACGAAATGAACCCGGCCGCGCTCCAGCTTGACCTCAGCGACGGTAACGGCAAGCTCTGGATCGGACGTATTGCTAGCGTCACCTGGTGTTTGCGCGGGCGCCGACTTCGCCGCATTGCTGCCGTTGCCGGTCAGCGCGGCCCAGTTCAGCGAACCGTTGTGCTCGCGTCTGACAAACAGCTCAGGAGCCTCGATCAGGATGTTGCCGAGTTTGACCTCGCGCGTGAACACGCTGATCGCATCGACGGGTACGTGAATCGTGGCGACGTTAGCCAGCGGACGCTTATCGGTCTGCGTGACGCTGAGGTTATGCAGCGTTACCGTGCCGGCAATCAGCAACGCGGGCCCGCGCTCCGGGTAGCGGACGAACTTGACCGACAAGCGCGTATCGAGCGATGCCGACGGAATTCGAAACCCGAGGTCTGCCGGCAGGTATTCCATATAGCGCGGGATATCGAGCGCATCGATGTCGACGGCCACCTGCGTTTCCAGCGTGGACTGAAACGGCTTCGTGCGGCCGTTGATCACGAACGGCGCGCCATTCAACTTGGCGGAGAAAGACGGCTGCACGTATTTATCGACCAGATACGGTAGATTCGACACGAATGGCACCGCGACGTTAATCTCGCTCAGGCTGTGCTTGGCTTGTTTCGGCTTGTCTTCGAACCGCACTTCTCCTGCTGAGATCACGATGTTGTTGAGCGAGAACTTGGCGGGCTTCGAGTCTTTCTTCGGCGCCGTCGGCTGCGAAAATTTGTCTAGCAGATCGGAGAAGTTGTAGCGCCCGTCGTCGCGTCGCACCACGTGCACGAACGGGTGATCCAGCCGGATGTCATCGACGATCGGAGCGAGACGGATGATCGACTGCGCCTGCAAATTGAGCGACAACGAGTCGAATGATACGAACGGTTCGGCGCGGTTGGGCTCCTGCACGACCAGGCCGCGGATCTTTGCGGTCATCGCAAATGGATTTACCGAAATCTCGCGAATCGTCACCTGCCGGCCGAGCAGCTCGGACAAGTCTTTTACGAGGTAGTGCTTGGCAACCGGGGGCGCGACGAAAAACCCGAGCAGCGCAAAGACAATCACCAAGCCGATCACCCAGAGCGCTGCTTTCACCAGCATTGCTCGTCGCTTCGGTCGCAATTTTGCGCCGCTGATTTGCTCCAGCGGAGCGCGTCTGGACCAGCCTCCCAGTTTCATTTGAGCTTCCTTCTTATGCAAGCCTGTTACGGCTGGCTCGAGGTGTAGGCATAGCGGAGCGCTGCAGCGTTTGCCTTCTACGCTGTCGCTCGCCTGGCTGGATTATGGAGAAAAACACCTGCCGTCGCCGAGGCCTGAGCTCGGCGTGGGGCTCTCGGCGTTTTACTCCAGAAAACGGGCAAGCGCTTCGTGGAATTTTTCCGGTGCTTCGAGGTGCGGCAAGTGCGCCACGTCGGGTATCAGCACGAGCCGACAATCGGTCATAGCTCTCGCGGCGTTGCGCGCCAGCTCCGGCATCAGGCCAAGCGTTGCACGCACCTCCGGGGTGACTCGATTACGTCCGAGCGCCGTGCGATCTTTCTCGCCGATGATCAACAAGGCCGGCTGCTTGATTGCCGGCAGCTCGTACAGTACCGGCTGCTCGTACGCCATCGTGTAAGTGTGCGCGGCAGTGCGTGCGATCAACTCCGATTCCGGGCCGATGCTCCAGCCGTATTGCACGTCGGCGAACACTTGGTAATCCGACTGCCAGTGCGCGAAGAAGCCTGCGAAGAATTTCTGGATCGCCGGTTTCGTCTGACTTCGCGCCTCCGCGGTCAGCGCTTCGCGCGTGGCGAACGGCACTTTGATACGGTAGTCCTCCAACCCGAGCGGATCTTCCAGCACTAGACGATCGACGCGCTCGGGATACATGAGCGTGAAGCGCATCGCCATCATGCCGCCGAGCGAATGCGCGATCAAGGTCGCGCTCTGGATGCCGAGATGATCGAGCAACAGTCTCGTGTTGGACGCATGCACGTGGAAGCTGTGCGACACATCAGGCTTCGATGACTTGCCGAAGCCGATCTGATCCGGCACGACGACGCGGTAGCCGCGCGCGCTCAAGAATTCGATCGTGGTTTTCCAGTACGCACCGAAGAAGTTGCGGCCATGCATCAGCACCACGCTGCGGCCGTTGGGAGGCGCGCTCGGTTTGATATCCATGAAGGCAAGCTTGACCGCCTGGTCTTCCATGCGAAGCGGTAAATACTGCACGGGGAATGGGTAAGCAAGACCTTCGAGGCCGATGCCGATCGGCTGATCCGACCCGGCGGTTTGCGCGTTTCCCACCAGGCATATGCACGTCAGTGCCAAGGCAATCAAGCATCGCGCAACGGGACGAGAGCCGATGATGCGGGCCGTCATGCGAGCCGCGCCATCTGCTGCAGCAGCCGGCGCGCTTCGGCAACGATGTTCTCGACGATTGCTGCTGCCGGTTCGATGTTATTGACCAGCCCCGCACACTGGCCGGCATAGAGCGCTAACGATTCGATCTCACCGGTCGTTTCGGTGTTGGGCGGAAACACCGCGAAACGCCGAATCGGAAACCGCTCGCCGCCGATTTTCGCCTCAGCCATGATCGGCTCGTCGCTGCGGTTTTCGCTGCCGCGCGCTTCGTCTTTCTGCCACGCTCGGACGAAATCGCTGTGCAGGACGCGATGCGGCGCATTCGGCCAGCCGCCGCCGAACAGCGTAGTGCGCACGGTGTTTTCGCCGTTCGATTCGAGCACCAGCTGCTTGTAGTGCGGATGCGCCGCGGCTTCCGGCGTCGCCAGAAACCGCGTGCCGAGCACGGCGCCTTGCGCACCCAACGCAAGCGCTGCAACCAGCCCGCGCGCGTCTGCGATACCGCCCGCCGCCACCACGGGCAACGGCGATACCGCATCGACGACTGCAGGCAGCAACGCGAACGTCGAGCGTTCTCCGTGTGTGTGGCCACCGGCCTCCATGCCCTGCGCAATGACGAAGTCGACGCCGTCGCTATGGGCTTCGCGAGCAGCCGCTACGGATCCGACTTGCAGACATACTTTCATGCCGTTCCGATGCGCTTGCTCGACATAAGGCGCGGCACTACCCCAGAACAAAGACAGCAGCGGCACGCGCTCTTCGATGCATACGCGAGCGCGTTCTTCCGATGGCCGGGACAAAATCAAGTTGACGCCGAACGGCTGGTCGGTGAGCTCGCGCAGGCGACGGATGCGCGAGCGCAGTACATCAGGTGCAAACGCACCGGCGCCCATGATCCCAAGGCCGCCGGCATTGCTGACAGCTGCGGCGAGCTCCGGGCCGGTAAGCCAGCCCATCGGCGCGCAGATGATCGGATGGCGGATGGC
>JBDTMS010000436.1:0-4352 GCA_039934195.1 Betaproteobacteria bacterium | reverse complement strand
GCATTGCGCCAGTTCGATCCGCTCGCCCTGAAACGGTTTCGATTCGTTAGCCATCGCAGATTGCAGCCGTGCACGCCTGATGCATGTGTTTCAGTTGAGCGTGCAGGCTATTTTTCGCACCGCAGTGCAGGATGGCGCGCAAGCCAGCGCGTGGTATAAGCATGAGTTGAATCGGTGATGATGGTTGTGCGACTAAGATGTGGAGTGGGCGACGCCCTGTGACTAATTGCCTAGTGGCTAATTGAATTTAGCCGGACTGATTGGATTCAGCGGGACTGATTGGATTCGACGGCGTCGCTGCAATGTCACGCTCGACGGCGTCATGTTCGACAGGTGCGCGCCGATCGCGGTGCGATGTAGATCCTACACGGCGCTTCCCAGAGTTTCATACGACGGCGCGATCGGGTAGCATACAATGCCTATTTTGCACGCCTCGACGTCCTTATATTCAAGGCGTTGCGATTTTTCTCGGCAGCGCGAAAGGTTGGCACGGCGAATGCGCTTGGCATAGCAGGGCCGCTGTCCGCCATCCGACCGGGACGAAAGATGCGCAGTCCGAACAAAACCAACAGGAGTAAGGCCAAATGACAAGATTGATCCAGGCGATGATGCTGTCGATAGTTCTTATCTGCGGCGTTGCGGGTTGTGCCGTAACGAGCGGAAAAGAAACTGCCGGCGAATACGTCGACGACGCGACCATCACGACCAGAGTCAAGGCGATCTACGCCAAGGACCCTGCAGTGAGCGCTATGCGCATCAGCGTCAAGACCATGGAAGGCAAAGTGATGTTGAGCGGTACCGCCAAGAGCCAAGCAGAAAAAGATCAGGCGGAATCGCTTGCGAAGGGCGTCTCGGGCGCCAAGAGCGTGCAAAACGACATCGTTGTCGACTCGTCGAAGTAATCATAGCCAATTTAGGGGGATCACATGCTTTATTGGGCAGCGGTATTTTTAATCATCGCCATCGTCGCGGGTTTGCTCGGCGTCGGCGGCGTCGCAATCATCTCGAAAGAGATTGCGTGGGTACTATTTGTGGTCGGCATCATCTTGGCGGTCGTTACGTTCCTGATGGGACGTCGACGCTAACACGCCGATCGTTCTGGCTAGGGTTCAACTGTTCAACTACTGGAAAGGAGCAAGCGATGTTCAAGAAACTATTGGCACTTTCAGTCCTGGCGTGCTTCACCGCGCTGGCCGGCTGCAACACCATGTCGGGCGCGGGTAAAGACATCCAGAAGGGCGGCGAAAAGATCGAGAACGCCGCCGACAAAAAGAAGACTGAATAGTTGCCTTAGCGAGTCCGCAGAATGGGCGCGTAACTCGCGCCCGTTCTGCTTTCATCGATGCACTAATACAGCATTAATACAGGTAGCAATCGACTGCGCAAAGCGCACTGCCCATCACGCGTCGCACTCGCTCTTGCGAAGGCGACGTTTTTCCGGGGTCGTCGACATGACTACAACTCTACGTTTGATCGTTCTGTGCGGTACTGCGCTAGCTCTGCTGTCTGTTGCAGGCTGCGATCCTCGCGAGAAGCCACCAACGCCGAAGGCATATGGCGCGCCGGCCCACTCTGAGACTGATGTTGTCGCGCGGCTGTATTAGCGTGCGCCCCCGCCATCGGTGATCCGGCGATCTGCAATACCGTTCGGCACCGATCAGTCACGCGCGATTCGCACGCAATCCTCAAACTACCGGCCAAGCCCCGGATGCGCGCTTGACGAGGCTTTCTACGCTGTGAAACGATGCTGCCTGCGCCCACTGGGGCTCGACACGTTTCGCGAGTAGCCGCACGAAGCAGCCGAGCGCCGTGCAAAGCGCTCGTCTCACACACCAGGCGCACACCATAAAAGCGCAGACTTAAAATAGTTTCATCGGAGGAGTACCCGCATGGGTTGGCGCCGTGGCTGGATCAGTGTTTTCCTGTTTACCCTGGCAATGATCAACTACGTCGATCGCGTCGCCCTGTCGGTCGCCGCCAAAGCCGTGTCCACGGAATTCGCCCTGTCGCCGGTAGCGATGGGCTATCTGTTCTCGTCATTCTTGTGGACTTATCTGGTCTGCCTGATTCCGATGGGCATTCTGGTCGATCACTTCGGCGCGAAGAAAATCAACGCAGCAGGCATCACGCTCTGGTCGCTGGCGACGGTGGCGACCGGGCTGGCCGGCAACTTCGCTTCGTTGGTTACAACGCGACTCGCAATGGGTGTCGGTGAAGCAACGACGTTCCCTGCCGGCGGGCGCATGGTGCGCGAATGGATTCCCGCAAGCGAGCGCGGCATGACCAATGCGATTTTCATGGCCGGCACGCAGGCGGGACCGGCGTTCGGCGCGCTCGTCGTCGCCTGGCTGATCAGCGTGATCGGCTGGCGCTATTCGTTTTTCTGCGTCGGCGCGCTCGGCTCGATCTGGCTGCTCGCGTGGTTGGCGTTCTACGACAAGCCCGAGCGCGCAACTTGGTTGCGCGAAGCTGAACGCGACAAAATTCTGCGCGAACGCAATGTCCAGGCGAACGCGCTCGATCGGCCCGCCAAAGCATCGGGCGTTGTCAAACTGCTCAGCACCCGCACCATGTGGGGTCTGGCGCTATCGCAGGGCTGCGCGGTCTACACGCAATACTTGTTTCTCACCTGGCTGCCGAGTTATCTGCAGGCTACGCGCAGTCTGACCATACTGAAAACCGGCATGTTCACCGCCTTGCCTTATCTCGGCGCGATGGTACTAGGCATCTTGCTCGGCCGATTGAGCGACAAGCTGATGGCGCGCCGCGGCGTCGATCAAGGCCGCCGACGCACGATGGTCGTTGCATCGCTGCTCGGGTCTGCGGTAATTCTGCTGACGCCTTCGCTGGAGAATATCTGGCTGATTCTGATTTTGTTCACGCTGTCGATGACCGGTGTGTCCACCGCCATCTCGCTCAACTTCGCGCTGGTGAACGATCTCCTGCAAAGTCCACGCGACGTTGGCAAGGCGATGGCGATCCTGGTCGTCGGCGGCAACAGCTTCGGCATTGCCGCGCCGATCGTCACCGGCTATGTGATCGCGCAAACCGGCAGCTACAACTGGGCCTTCGGCATCGCCGGGCTGCTGCTGGTGGCCGGCGCAACGATTTCGCTCACGATGACCCGCAGACCGATGCAAGTGGGGGAAGCCCACCTGCCCGACGGCACCCGCTCGCTGCCGGTCTGAAATCTTCGAAGGAGAAGCAACGTGTTCGCACCGCCAAAAATCATCGAGACCCGCGTTCTCGCTCGGTTGCCCGAAGCACTCAAGCTCAAACCAGGGACACGCCATGAGTGGGTCGATGGCCAGCCGATCGGCATGCCGGCGCGATCCCTGCTCGAAGGCCCTTCGTTCGATCGCAACGGCACGTTCTATTGCGTGGACATTCCGTCGGGACGCGTATTCACGGTTGCACGCGACGGTACGTTCAAGATCATTGCCGAATACGACGGCTGGCCGAATGGACTCAAGTTTCATCGCGACGGCCGCTGCTTCATCGCCGACTACAAGAACGGCATCATGCTGCTCGATCCGGTCAACGGCAAAGTCACACCATATCTCGAACGCGCGAATCTCGAGCGCTTCAAGGCAATCAACGATCTGTTCTTCGCAGCGAATGGCGATCTTTACTTCACCGATCAAGGCTTGACCGGGTTGCACGATCCCACCGGCCGTGTGTTCCGTGTGCGGCCGAACGGCGAAGTCACTTGTTTGCTGGACAACGTGCCGAGTCCGAATGGGCTGGTGATGAATCTCGACGAATCGATCTTGTACGTCGCCGTTACGCGCGGCAATTGCATTTGGCGCGTGCCGTTCACGCGCAACGGCGATGTCGCCAAGGTCGGCATGTACATTCAGCTATCCGGCGGTGGCGGACCGGACGGACTCGCACTGGATGCGCAGGGCCGACTTCTCATCGCGCACGTCGCGATGGGCAGCGTCTGGGTATTCGACAAGTTCGGCGAACCGGTGTATCGCATCAAGTCGTGCGAAGGCCATCACACGACCAATGTCGCGTTCGGCGGACCGGAGAACAAAACGCTCTACATCACAGAATCGGAGAGCGGAACCATATTGACGGCTGAGCTCGATGTTCCGGGAAAATTAATGTACTCGCACGCCTAGTGACGGCGACTCAACTGCGGTGATCGGTGATCGGTGATTAACTGCAAATGCTCGAGGACGCGATAACGCATGGAGATGAAGAAAAGCATTCGCATCGGCTCGGGAGCGGGAACATCGGGCGATCGCATCGAGCCCGCGGTTGAGCTCGCGCGCGAGGGCGATATCGATTATCTCGTGTTCGAATGTCTCGCCGAGCGCACGATTGCAATCGCGCAGCAGGCAAAA
>JBDTMS010000435.1:0-4366 GCA_039934195.1 Betaproteobacteria bacterium | reverse complement strand
CCCGCGTGCTCGAATTCAATCCCATCAATCCGGCCAAGGGCCGCAGCAGTTACGTGCTCGACCACCGCGATCATCGCAAGATTCTGATCGTCGATGGCGCGACGGCCTTTACCGGCGGCATCAACTTCAGCAGTGTCTATTCAAGTGGATCGTTCGGGCGTCCGCGGATCGTAACGGGCAAAAACACTGTGCCCTGGCGCGATACGCAGGTGGAAATCCGCGGTCCGGTGGTCGCCGATTTCCAGCGCCTGTTCATGGGCACCTGGAAAAAGCAAAACGCTGAGCCGCTGCCGCCGCGCGATTATTTTCCGCACGTGCAAGCCGCAGGTAACCAGATCGTACGCGCTGTCGGCAGCACGCCCGACGATAAGGTCAGCGTTATTCAGACGACGCTGTTGTCCGCCATCGTCCACGCCGAGCGGACCATCCATATCACCAACGCCTACTTCGTCCCCGATCCTGCGATCACCAGAGCGCTAAAGCGAGCGGCGAAGCGCGGCGTCGACGTCAAGCTGCTTCTCCCGGGCGTATCGGATTTCTGGGCAGTGATGGCCGCCGCGCGTTCGCATTACGGCGAGCTGATCGAAGCCGGGGTCAAGATCTACGAGCGCAAAGAGGCCCTGCTGCACGCGAAGACTGTGGTGATCGATTCGGTCTGGTCGACAGTAGGGTCCACCAATCTGGATCGGCGCAGCCTGCTCAACGACGAGGTCGACGCCATCGTGCTGGCCGATGACTTCGCCGCGCAGATGGAAGTGATGTTCGCCGACGATCTGGCGCAGTCGCGCCTGGTCGTGCTCAGCGAGTGGCAGCACCGCGGCGCCACAGAGCGCATGAAAGAGTTCGGTGCGCGTCTGATGGAACGCTGGTTGTAAGCTCGGCGCTTGGCGTACACGCCGCGGCGTCGACTGCATCGTCGCCCGCTCACGTGCAGCAAAACGGATCTGCTTCGTGCAGCTTCGCTATAATCGAAGTTTTACGCGAAATGCTTGCTCTTCCGATTCCCTCGCCCGGCATGCGGGCCGCAGTCAGCGGGCTGCACGGCTCCAGCGATGCGCTCGCCCTCGCCCGACTGGGCAACGCCTCGCGTCTGCTGACGATCTTCACGAGCCAGGCGCAAGATGGCCAGCGCTTAGCCGGCGAAATCCCATTTTTCGCCCCCGATCTCCGCGTCAACTTCTTTCCCGACTGGGAGACACTGCCCTACGATAGTTTTTCGCCGCATCAGGATCTGGTGTCCGAGCGGCTCGCCACCCTCTACCAGGTGTCGCATCGCGCCTGCGACGTGCTGATCATGCCGATCACCACGGCGTTGCAGCGCTTGCCGCCGGTCGCGTTTCTCGCCGCCTACAGCTTTTTCCTCAAGCAAGGCACGCGCATCCAGCCGCACACTTTGCGCGAGCAACTCACACTGGCCGGATACAGTCACGTAACGCAAGTGGTATCGCCGGGCGAATACAGCTTCCGCGGCGGTGTGATCGATCTGTTTCCGATGGGCTGCGCTGTGCCTTACCGCGTCGACTTGTTCGACGACGAAGTCGAAAGCATTCGCACCTTCGACGTCGATACGCAGCGCTCGATCTACAAAGTCAGCGACGTGCGGCTGCTGCCGGCGCGCGAATTTCCCACCGACGACGCCGCGCGTACACGTTTCCGGCAGAGCTTTCGCGAACGCTTCGAAGGCGATCCCTCGCGCAGCCAAATATACAAGGACGTCAGCAACGGCACCTTCCCAGCGGGAATCGAATACTACCTGCCGCTGTTTTTCGAGTCGACAGCTGTAGTCGCCGATTATCTGCCAGCGGACACGCTGGTGGTCACCCAGGGCGATATTCAGGATACGATCGAAGCGTTTTGGCGCGATACGCGCTCGCGCTACGATTTTCTGCGCGGCGATCGTAACCGGCCGTTGCTGCCGCCGCAGGATCTATTTCTGTTTCCCGACCAGCTATTCGGTTCGCTGAAGTCGTTCGCGCGCATCGCCATTCAAGCGCCTGCCGGCGAAGACGCAACGGCCCTTCCGACGCAAGAATTGCCGCCGCTGCAAGTCGACCGCCGTGCTGAAAATCCACTGCACGCGCTGAACGATTTCTATGCGAAGTTTCCCGGCCGCGTTCTACTGATGGCAGAAACACTCGGCCGTCGAGAAACATTGCTGCACTATTTCGCCGAGTACGGACTGCCGCCGACGCAGGCCGAACACTTCGCCGGATTTCTCTCCGCCCCTGACCGATTGATGCTAACCGTCGGCCCGATGGCCAACGGTTTCATCAGCGAGGACGAACCGTTTGCGATCGTCACCGAGAACGAGCTGTACGCGGCGCAGGCGCGTGGCCGCGATCGCAGCGGCTCCGCCGCGACGCGCCTGGTGGCAGAACACATGCTGCGCGACTTGTCCGAAGTCAAAGTCGGCGATCCTGTGGTACACGCGCAGCATGGCATCGGCCGCTATCTCGGTTTGATGACGATGGATCTCGGCGAGGGCATGACCGAGTTTCTCGCGCTCGAATACGAAGGCGGCGATAAGCTCTACGTGCCGGTATCGCAGCTGCAGGTCATCGGCCGCTACAGCGGCGCCTCGCCGGAAGCCGCGCCGCTGCACAAGCTCGGCAGCGGCCAGTGGGAAAAAGCCAAGCGCCGCGCAGCAGAACAAGTACGCGACACCGCAGCCGAGCTGCTGAACTTGTACGCACAACGCGCTGCGCGCACCGGCTACGCGTTCACCCTCAAACCGCATGATTACGAAGCGTTCGCCGAAGGCTTTCCGTTCGAGGAAACGCGCGATCAGGCCAGCGCCATCGAAGCGGTCATCGCGGACCTAACGTCCGGCAAACCGATGGACCGGCTGATCTGCGGCGACGTCGGTTTCGGCAAAACTGAAGTGGCGCTGCGCGCGACATTCGTTGCCGTGCTCGACGGCAAACAAGTGGCGGTGCTGGTGCCGACCACGTTGCTCGCCGAGCAGCATTTTCAGAACTTCACCGATCGCTTCGCCGATTGGCCGGTGAAGATTGCCGAGCTGTCACGCTTTCGCTCCGGCAAGGAGCAAGATGCAACGTTGAAGCAATTGGCCGAAGGCAAGGTCGACATCGTGATCGGCACGCACAAGCTACTGCAGGAAAAAGTGCAGTTCAAAAATCTCGGCCTGGTGATCGTCGATGAAGAGCACCGCTTCGGCGTGCGCCATAAAGAGCGCTTGAAACAGATGCGCGCGGAAGTCGACGTGTTGACGTTAACGGCGACGCCGATACCGCGCACGCTGGCCATGTCGCTCGAGGGGCTGCGCGATTTCTCCATTATCGCAACCGCGCCGCAAAAGCGGCTTGCCATCAAGACATTCGTCTCCCGCTTCTCCGACGGCTTGATTCGTGAAGCGGTGCTGCGCGAATTGAAGCGCGGCGGCCAGATTTATTTCGTGCATAACCAGATCGAGACGATCTATAACATGGAAGCGCGGCTCACCAAGCTGCTGCCGGAAGCGCGCATTCGTGTGGCGCACGGCCAAATGCCCGAGCGCGAGCTGGAACTGGTGATGCGCGATTTCTATCAGCAGCGGTTCAATATTCTGCTGTGCACGACAATCATCGAGACCGGCATCGATATCCCCAGCGCGAACACGATTCTGATCGATCGCGCCGATCGATTCGGACTGGCGCAACTGCATCAGCTCCGTGGCCGCGTCGGCCGCTCGCATCACCAGGCCTACGCGTACTTGCTGACGATGGACGAAGGCTCAGTCACCACCAATGCGCGCAAACGTCTCGAAGCGATCCAGATGATGGAAGAGCTCGGCGCCGGTTTCTATTTGGCGATGCACGATCTGGAAATCCGTGGCGCCGGCGAAGTGCTCGGCGAATCGCAGAGCGGGCAGATGCAAGAAGTCGGTTACGGCCTGTACACCGAGATGCTCAATTCCGCGGTGAAGTCGCTCAAAGCGGGCAAGGAACCCGATCTCGCGCAACCGCTCGCGGTGACCACCGAGATCAATTTACACGCACCGGCGCTGTTGCCGGAGATCTATTGCTCCGATATTCACGAGCGGCTGGTGCTATACAAACGACTGGCGAATTGCGAGACATTGGATGAGTTGGAGGCTCTGCAAGAAGAGCTGATCGACCGCTTCGGTTTGCTGCCCGAGCCTGCGAAAACACTGATCGATAGTCATCGACTGCGCATCGTGGCGATGCCGCTCGGCGTGTCGAAAGTGGATGCCGGACCGGAAAGTCTCGTGCTGCAGTTCATCAAGAATCCGCCCATTGACTCTGGGCGGATCATTCAGCTGATTCAGACGCGGAAGAATTTCAAATTGTCAGGACCGGATCGGCTGCGCATCGAAGAGAAACATCCGCTGGTTTCGGCGCGCGTG
>JBDTMS010000434.1:0-4368 GCA_039934195.1 Betaproteobacteria bacterium | reverse complement strand
CCACTTGCGTAACCTCCGCGCCGAGTCGCGCGAAACATTGGGCGAGCTCGCAGCCAATCGGACCGCCGCCGAGCACCAGCAGCCGCCGCGGCAGCTCGCGCAAACCCCAGAGCGTATCGGATGTTACGTAACCGACTTCGGCGAGACCGGGGATCGGCGGAACGCTGGCCTGCGCACCGGTTGCGATGATGATTGCGCGCGAGCTCAGCGTGCGCCTCTCGCCGCCGGACGTCACTTCCACCGACCACGGCGATACGATCTTCGCCTCGCCGACGACGCATTCGACGCCAAGGCTGTTGTAGCGCTCGATAGAATCGTGCGGCTCGACTGTGCGGATCACACGCTGCACGCGCTCCATCACCTCGGCGAAGTCGAACTGCGCGCTGGCGCGAATGCCGAATGCTTTTGCACGCGCGATGTCGGCGAGAAGCCGGGTCGACCGGATCAGCGCTTTGGACGGCACACAGCCGGTGTTCAGGCAATCGCCGCCCATGCGATCTCTCTCGATCAACGTGACTTTGGCTTTGACGGCTGCGGCAATGTAGGCCGCAACCAAACCAGCCGAGCCCGCGCCGATAACCACGAGATTGCGATCGAAGCTGCGCGGCTTGGGCCAGCGTTTATACACGCGGCGCGCCTTCACCAGATCGACGATCTTCTTAGCGATCAGCGGAAACACGCCGAGCAGCACGAATGAGATCAGCAGGCTGGGCGATAGAATTTCTTTCAGCGATTGAATTTGCGCGAGCTGCGTGCCGGCGTTCACGTACACCACCGTTCCCAGGAACATGCCGATCTGGCTCACCCAATAAAAAGTGAGCGTCTTGATCGACGTCAGACCCATCAGCAAATTGATCAGAAAGAACGGGAACAGCGGCACCAGCCGCAAGGTGAACAGATAGAACGCACCTTCGCGCTCGACGCCTGCGTTCACCGTCTTCAGCTTGTCGCCGAATTTGCGCTGGATCGCTTCGCGAAATAAGAAGCGGCTTGCGAGAAAAGCCAACGTCGCGCCGACACTGGATGCAAACGACACGATCACCGTGCCCCAGAGCAAACCGAAAATTGCACCGGCGACGAGGGTCAGCAGCGCTGCGCCCGGCAGCGAGAGACCAGTGACGGCGACGTAGGCGATGAAAAAGATCAGCGCGGTCTGCAGGGGATGTGCGTGATACCAGCCTTCGAAGGTGGCCTGCTGCGCCTTCATGAACTCGAGCGTGAAATAGCGCTCGAGGTGAAACGCGAAGAACGCCGCAATCAGTGCGATGAGAACGACCAGAAGCGCGATCCGGCCGCGTGTCATCGCTGCGCGCGCCTCATCGTGTTGGTCGACAGGTGCTTATGCAAGCGCGCCGCCGCAGCTCGATCCCTGGCCTGCGGTGCAGCCGAAGCAGTGGTCGGCGATTTGAATCGGATTGCCGTCGAGGTCGGCGTCCAGCAAATCGCCCAAGGTGATGCGTCGCTTTCCGGACATCTGCATCGGCAGACCCAGCATCTGATTGAAGTCGCAGTCGTAGACCATGCCGCGCCAATCGACCGAGAGCAGCGAACGGCACATGAGCCCGTCCAGGTTCGCCTCTTGATAGTTGTCTTTCAACAGCTGCATGTAGCCGGCGAATTCGCCCTTCGAGACAAGCGTGCTGCCGAAACGTTTGATCGGCATATTGGCAAGCGTGTAGAGATGATCGAACTGCACGCCGTATTCGTCGCCGAGGTGGCGGCGATAGTCTTGTTCGAGCTTCACCTGGCCGGGCGGCAAGCTCGGCCCCTGCGGGTTGTACACCAGATTGAGGGTGAGCCCGGTTCCCGGTTGCGCGTAGCCGGCGGCGTTGAATGCGCGCAGCGCGCGGATGCTGGCTTCAAATACGCCGTCGCCGCGCTGCTTATCGACGTTGTCCTCTAGGTAGCATGGCATCGAGGCGACCACTTCCACCTGCTGGTGCGCGAGAAAATCGACGAGATCTTCCTGGCCCGGCTGCTCGGTGATGGTCAAGTTGCAGCGATCCATCACATGCGTACCGAGGCCGCGCGCCTGTTCGACTAGATAGCGAAAGTCGCTATGCAATTCCGGCGCACCGCCAGTGATGTCGAGCGTGGGAATGCCGGTGGCACGCAGGTAGTGCAGAACCTGCTGGATCACTTCTCTCGACATCGACTCGGTGCGGGTCGGACCGGCGTTGACGTGACAGTGCAGACAAGTCTGGTTGCAGCGATAGCCGACGTTGACCTGCAACACTTCGGTCGCGCGGCGTGCGATCGCCGGAAAAGTGGTGTGCTGAAGTAACGGTAAGGTGGCATGCATAGGATTGCCTTGGGCTTGAGTTGTATACGCGTCGACCCGCTGGGCGGATGCAGGAGCCGACAGTCGGAGCGTCGGCACGCGAGTTGGTTCACGGCAGTTTACCCTCGCTGTCGGGAGGCTGTAGCGCCGTCGCTCCGTATCTCTGCGCGAAGCGCCGGTCGATCCAATCTTTCCAGCGCCAGACCCAGCGTCCGCTGACATTGAGCTGCCCCCAGATCGCGATCGCATGACGATCGCCGGTGCTGAGAAGATAAAGCGCGCGCCGCTGCGGCGTCCACGATCGAAGCGCGTGCTGCTCGCAAATCGCTCGTAAGTTGCGCGCTAGAACCAGACCTGCACGCACCGCGTAGACCCCCGACTTCAGACGCGGGTCGGCTAACGAAGCGGCATCGCCTGCCGCGAAGATGTGCGGATGCGAAACACTCTGCAACGTCGAGCTGACGCGAATGAATCCGCGCTCGTCGGTCGCCAGTCCGCTGGCTGCCGGCCATTGCGCAGCGGCGGCGCCGGTGACCACGACGCACGCGTCGAAGCGAACCGCTGTGCCTTGCGAGAACTCGACCGTGTCCTCGCGGATCTGCTGTGCGTCGCGCGGACCGAGCCACTCGATGTTGCGTTTTTGCAGCAACCGCGCCGTGCCCCGGCGGACGCCGATCGCCATGTTCTCCAGTGGCAATGCCTCGCGTCCGACCAAGGTTATGCGAACGCTGGACCAACCTTCGACCATGCTGCGCCAGCGAATTGCGAACGCAATCTCGACACCCCCGGCGCCGGCGCCGACGATGACGATATCGAAGCGATCGTTGCGCATGCGCGCTCGATCGGCGATCGCCGGCCACGCTGCGACGAATCCTTCGATCGGCCGCAGCGGCAAGGCGTACTCGGCCGCACCAGGAAGATCGTGGATAGCGGGCTGCGGGCCGGTGTCGATCGACAGCACATCGAAGTGCTCGCGCGAGCCGTCAGCGCAAATCACTTCGTTGCGCGCGAGATCGAGCGCGATGCCGGTAGTCTCGCGAAAGCCTACGCGCGCGCGATTCGCAAGCGCGTCGAGCGGCAATGCAAATGCCTGCAACGGATAGTGGCCCGCGACCCAGCCGGGCAGCATGCCGGAGTAGAGCAGACGTCGATACGGTGTGACGAGTTGCACGTCCCAGCCGGCCAGCGGCTGTTCGGCGAGGCTCTCCAGCACACTCAGCTGTGCGTGACCGCCGCCCAGCAGCAGCAACCGTTTCAAACGCACGCGCCACGCAAGCCGGCGACGCAACCAACGGCCGATTCGGTCATCTTCCCGGTTTCCACAATGCTGCGAGCCGCGGCAAGTCTTCCGGGCGATCGACATCCCACAGAATCGCCGGCTCACGCCATACCGCGCGCAGCGAGCGCAATCGTTCACGCGTTTGCGTCATGACCCGCGCCGTGCTCCACTGAATGCCGTCGAACAGCGCGCGCAGCGGGCGCTGCAGGCCGATCAAGCCGTAGCCGCCGTCTTCGGTCGGTAGGAATACGGCGTGATCGCCCTCGAGCAAACAGTTGGCGGCATCGCGCAGGTGTTCGGCAGTCAACATCGGACAATCGGTACCGATCAACAGCAAAGGCCCGTGCGCGCAATCGTGCTCGAATGCGCCAAGCATGCGCTGGCCGAGATCATCGCCGATTTGCGTCCGGCACTGCACGTCGGCAGTACGTTCCAGCGCACGGAAGAAGCGATGCAGCGGATCCGGCGTACACCAAATCGTTACCGATCCGAGCCGCGCCTGCTCCGCGATGCGTACCGTGTCGCGCGTAAATCGACGTTGCAAACGGGCGGCACCTTGTGCGCGGACGCGAGAGGACGGAGCGTGAGCAGATCGGAGATCGAGCCGAGGTCGACGAAGAACGGATCGTCGCGCGGACCGGCGAACACGCGGCCGCCACCGGGCAGCGAGCCGATCGCCGCGTTGGCGAGCGACGCGTAATCCGGCGTCGATTTCGGACCGATGTTCGCGGGCGCAACCTGGAACGTGCCGAGGGTGGTGGTCTTCCCGTTTTCGATGCGATTGACGGTGTAGAACTGACGCTCGTTC
>JBDTMS010000433.1:0-4372 GCA_039934195.1 Betaproteobacteria bacterium | reverse complement strand
ACTTCGCTAGCGAAGAAGCGCTGGACTTGCTCGAAGCGGCAAGAGAGCACGTGTTTGTGGCGCCGACCATCGGCGCGACGGTCGCAACGTTGGAACGCAGCGCGGATTTCGGTCGCACTATCGGACCGCGGGAAGTGGACAATTTGGAGCAAGAGCTCGCTGGCGCCGCGGAAACTTCACGCGCCCTCATACGCCGCGGTGTGCGCGTCCTGCCCGGCGGCGACTACGGCTTCGCGTGGAATCCCAATGGCGCCAATGCGAAAGATCTCGAACACTTCGTGACCAAACTCGGTCTGTCGCCGGTGCAAGCAATCGCCAGCGCGACCAAGCTCGGCGGCGAGCTGATGCAAAAAGGCAACGAGCTCGGCCAGATCAAACCAGGATTTCTCGCTGATCTGCTGCTGGTCGACGGCGATCCGTCGCAGGACATCACGCTGCTGCAAAATCGCGATCGGCTGATCGGCATAATGAAAGATGGCGTGTTCTTCAAAGGCGGTGATCTGTGATCAGTGATTAACTACGGTGATCAGTGATCGGTGATCGGTGATCAGTAAAAGCGAGGTGCAACCGCGCTTGGGAAATGAAGGGTGTGCCTGCATAATCCGAGAAGCTCAACTCCACCGGTCGTCGGGTTAGCACCGATCACTGATCACCGATCACCGCTTTTAGATCACTAATCACAGATCACAGATCACCGTTTTTGGACCTCCCTTTTCCGGCCACTGTCAGCAAGACCACCGTCGCCAAACGTTGCTGCAATCTATGCTCATCGACTCCAAAAACAGCGGGCTTCTCGTCATTGACGTGCAGGAAAAACTGTTGCCTGCGATTCACGACGCTCAGCGTGTGCTCGAGAGTTGTCTGTGGCTGGTCAACGTCGCACGGCGCCTGCGGGTTCCGATCGCGGCGACCGAACAATATCCGCGCGGGCTTGGGGTGACAGTCGCGGCGTTGCGCGAGGCGCTCGGCGATTCGCCGATCGTGGAAAAAATTACGTTCTCGGGCGCGTCCGAGCCGGCCGTTCTCGCTACGCCGGCAGTGACCCGGCAACAGGTGATCGTTGCCGGCACGGAAACCCATGTCTGCGTTCTACAAACGGTGGTCGGACTTTTGGCACTGAACAAAGATGTGTTCATCGTTGCCGATGCAGTCGGTTCGCGTTCGCCGCAAGATCGTGAGCTCGCGCTTGCTCGGTTGCGCCATCTCGGCGTTACGGTCGTGACGCGTGAGATGGTCGCGTTCGAGTGGCTGGAGCGCGCCGGCACCGGCACATTCCGCGAGATCAGCCGGGACTTCCTACGAGGGACTGGGCGCCAACCCGACTGAGCATGGCCACCGCGAATCCAGACCGCGACGCTGCATCGGCGTCGCGCGCTATATCGGCCGGCACCCCTATCGCCATCGATGTTCGGCGAGCGTCCAAGCGGTTTACCAGCGGTTTGCAGGCGCTCGAGGCAATCGACCTGCAAATACGAGGAGGCGACTTCGCCACGCTGATCGGTCCATCGGGCTCCGGCAAGAGCACTCTGCTTCGGATGATCGCAGGCTTGAGCGAGCCCAGTGCCGGCAGCGTTGCGCTATGGCCAGGAACAACCGATGCCGCGCAAAGCGCTACGCCGTCCTCGCCTACACGCTCGCGTAGATCCGCCGCGGCAAGCGCCAATTCGCGGCGCCTCGCATACGTATTTCAAAGCCCCACTCTGATGCCGTGGGCGAGCGTCGAGCACAACGTGCGGCTGCCGCTCGCGCTGGACGGACTCGATCGCGGCGAGATGGACGCTCGCGTCGCGAACGCTTTGCAGTTAGTCGGATTGCGCGAATTCGCAGCGCTGCATCCGCGCCAGCTTTCCGGCGGCATGCAAATGCGTGTGTCGATCGCGCGTGCGTTAGTGACTGCGCCTGACTTGCTGCTGATGGACGAGCCGTTCGGCGCGCTCGACGAGATCACGCGCGGCCGGCTCGATCTCGAAGTCCGCGAGCTGTGGGCGACGAAAGCGCTCACGGTGCTATTCGTCACGCACAACATCTACGAAGCCGTGTTTTTGTCGACGCGCGTGCTGGTGTTGTCGCAGCGGCCCGGCCGCATCATCGGCGAAGTGGTCGTCGATGAGCCGCATCCGCGCCAAGAGGCGTTTCGCTTATCGACGCGCTACATGCAATGGTGCAAGCAGTTATCCGATCTGCTCGCACGCGCGATCCAGGACACCGCTCCATCGCTCGCGCAAGGAATGCGGTGACGCGGCGCTGGCTGCAATACCTCGCGCCGGTCGCTGTCGGCGTGCTGTTTCTCGTCTTGTGGCAGGCGCTCGTCGTCGGCTTCGCGCTGCCGTTTTATCTCGTTCCCTCGCCGCTGCTGGTAGGACAAACGCTGGTCAACGATGCACCGTTGTTGTTTGCCGCTCTGCAGGTCACGTTACGCATTACGGGTCTTGCGCTGCTGTTTGCGGTCGTGCTCGGCGTGCTCATCGCATTTGTATTCGTGCAAAGCCGCGTGGTGGAAATGAGTTTGTTTCCTTACGCGATCCTGCTGCAGGTGACACCGATCGTCGCCATCGCGCCGCTCATCATCATCTGGGTGAAGAACCCGACTGCGGCGCTGGTGATCTGCGCAACCATCGTTGCGATCTTCCCGATCATCTCGAATACCACGGTGGGCCTGCGCAGCATCGATCCCGGTCTGCAGGATTTGTTTCGACTCTACGGCGCGAGCCGTGGGAGCACGCTCGTACGTTTGCGCATTCCGAGTGCGTTGCCGTATTTCTTTGCAGGACTGCGCGTGTCGGGCGGATTGGCATTGATCGGCGCAGTCGTTGCCGAGTTCGTGGCCGGTACCGGCGGCACCGCCTCCGGCTTGGCCTATCAGATCCTGATGGCAGGCCTGCAGCTCAACATCCCGCGGCTGTTTGCAGCACTGCTGCTCATCGCACTCGCAGGCGTGGCAATATTCATCCTGGTATCGGCTGTCGCGCGGCTGTCTCTGCGCCGCTGGCATGAGAGCGAGATGCATCTGGAACCGTGATGCCGGGATGTCGGCGTCTTTCACCGAGGAAAAACGAATGAAGCCAATATTGGCGGGGGAAAATCGATGAAGCGAATATTGGCAGGCGTGGTGAGCGCGATCGCGGCGTTCGTGGCCTGCACGGCACAGGCGCAGCAGACAAAAGTCGTGTTCTACACTAACTGGTATGCCGAGGCGGAGCATGGCGGTTTCTATCAGGCGCTCGCCGAAGGGCTGTACAAGCGCAACGGACTGGACGTCGATATCAAGATGGGCGGTCCGCAGATCAACGTCATGCAGTTGCTGCTCGCCGAGCAAGCCGACATGGTGATGGGCTACGACATGCAGACTATCAAAGCGGTCGAGCAAGGTCTGCCCGTCGTCACCGTTGCCGCGACGTTCCAGAAAGATCCCGTGGTGATGCTTGCGCACCCCGGCGTCGCCGCGCTGCCGGACTTGAAGAACAGGACCTTGCTGATCGGACAAGCCAGCGAAACGACGTTTTGGCCGTGGGTGAAAGCCAAGTACGGATTCACCGATGCGCAAAAGCGGCCTTACGCATTCAGCGTGCAGCAGTTCCTGGTGGACAAGAACGTCGCGCAGCAAGGCTATCTCACGTCCGAGCCGTACATGATCGAGAAGGCCGGCATCACGCCGGTCGTATTCCTGCTGGCCGACAGCGGCTATCCGCCGTACGCCGAGACGATTGTCGCAATGACTAAAACGGTGAAGGACAAACCGGAGATGGTGCGCAAATTTGTCGAAGCGACTGCGCAAGGCTGGAAAAGCTATCTGAAGAATCCGGCACCCGGGAATGCGCTGATCAAAAAAGCCAATCCGGAAATGACCGAAGAGCTGATGGCATACGGCGTGAAGAAGATGAAGGACTACGCGCTGGTCACCGGCGGCGATGCCAAGACCGCCGGCATTCTCACCATGACCGACGCACGCTGGAAACAAACGTTCGACTTCATGGTATCCGCGGGAATGACACCGCGTGCGACGCCGTATCAGAAGGCGTACACACTGGATTTCATCAAGGACGTCGTCGTCCTCCCTTGACCAACATACGTAGGCCAAATTCTTGCGCACTGCCGCATCGGTGAAGCGCGCATACTGCTTGTCCGCCCGCGCCTGGGTTCCTATACTGCAGTAAGGTAATTGGACGCCGTAGGGCGAGACATCCTGCGGCGGTGAGTCTGCACTCCAATCCGTAACGATAAGGGGGAGCCATGGCTGCTATTGCAATCGAATCCATCCGAACTGCGGCGTTGGTCGGACATGCCGGAAGCGGCAAGACGCTGTTGACCGAAACCCTTCTGCATCGAGCCGGTACGATTACCGCATCCGGCACGATCGAGCGCGGCACCACGG
>JBDTMS010000432.1:0-4378 GCA_039934195.1 Betaproteobacteria bacterium | reverse complement strand
CAAAACGCGCGAGCAGCAAGAGCGCGCGCTTGAAATTCTGCAATTCAAGCTCGACATCCTGTGGTCGATGCTCGATGCAATGCAGATTGCTTATGGGATCGGTCCCGAGCGCACAGGCGTCGGCACCCCAATGCCCAAATGAGCGAGACGCCAATCACATCGGACGCCGTCATCGAATTCGAGCGTCAGTACCGCATGCAGTGGGAACCCGCGCAAAATTCATTCGTCCTGCTCTACCCGGAAGGCATGATCAAGCTGTCGGGTAGCGCAGGCGAAATCCTGAAGCGCGTCGATGGCACGAAGTCCGCCGCCGCAATTACTCAGGATCTCGAAACTTCGTTTCCCGGCGTCGATCTGCGCCAGGACGTGCTGGATTTTTTGGAGGTGGCTTATGGAAAGGGCTGGATCCGACCTAAGAAAGGTTAACAACCCGCTCTGGCTCAACGCAGAGGTCACCTTCAAGTGTCCGCTGCATTGTGTGTACTGCTACAACCCGATCGACTACACGCGCTTCGGTCCGGAGCTGTCGACTGAAGACTGGTTGCGTGTGTTTCGGCAGGCGCGCGAACTCGGCGCGGTGCAACTCGGCATATCGGGCGGGGAGCCGCTCATGCGCGATGATATCGAGGTCATGATCGCCGAGGCGCACAAGCTCGGGTACTACACCAACCTGTTGACCTCCGGTATCGGTCTCACCGAAAAGCGCGTCGCCGAGTTCAAACGCGGCGGTCTCGATCAGATCCAGCTGTCGTTCCAGGATTCCACGCGCGAGCTCAACGATTTCCTGAGCAGCACGCGAACCTTCGAGTTGAAGGCGAAAGCTGCGAAGCTGATCAAGCAATACGACTATCCGATGGTACTCAATGTCGTTCTGCACCGCATGAACATCGACCACATCCAGGCCATTCTTGATATGGCCGAAGCGATGGGGGTCGAGCATCTCGAGCTCGCGAATACGCAGTACTACGCGTGGGCGCTGGTCAATCGCGATCAGCTCATTCCCAGCCGTGAACAACTGGTACGCGCCGAGGCGATCACCAATCAGTTCCGCGAGAAAATGGGCAATCGCTGCAAGGTATATTTCGTCGTGCCCGATTACTACTCCGATCGCCCGAAGGCCTGTATGAACGGCTGGGGCTCGGTATTCCTCAATATCGCGGCGGACGGTGTGGCGCTGCCATGTCATGAAGCGCGCATGTTGCCGGGGCTTTCGTTTCCGAACGTGCGCGACCAGGATATTCGCTCGATCTGGTACGACTCGCCCGGCTTCAATGTCTATCGCGGCGATGCGTGGATGAAAGAGCCGTGCCGCAGTTGCCCCGAGAAAACCAAGGATTTCGGCGGCTGCCGTTGCCAGGCCTATATGCTGACCGGCGATGCGACCAACACCGATCCGGTGTGCGATCTGTCGCCCCGGCACAGCTTGATCACCGATGTCGTGGCGAAGGCGCAGATCCCCGGTAATCCCGTGAAAGTGCAACCGATCGTGTTCCGCGACGATAAAAACTCTCGCAAGCTCAGCGAAAGCCCAGCCGCGCCGGCGCCCGTCGATTCGTGAATCGGTAGAATCTGGCGCGATGAATGACACCCGTCCCGTCGCGCTCGATTTTGCTGTACGCACCGAAGCGCTGACTAAGCGCTACGGTGATGTACTCGCCGTAGATCGCCTGCAACTCGAAATCCCCGCGGGTCAGTTCTTCGGCCTGCTCGGTCCGAACGGCTCGGGCAAAACCACGACCATCCACATGCTTTCGACGCTCGTGCGGCCGAGCAGCGGCCGCGCAGCGGTTGCCGGTCACGATGTCGAACAAAGTGCGGTGCCGGTTCGTGCATCCATTGGATTAGTGTTTCAGGATTCCGCCCTCGATCGAACGCTATCGATCGCTCAGAATTTGCGTTTCGCCGGTTTGCTCCACAATTTGCCTCCGAAGCTCATCGCGACGCGCAGCCAGGAGTTGCTGCAATTATTCGATTTGAATGACAAGCGCGATCGCCCGGTCGGCTCATTATCGGGCGGGATGCGGCGCGCAGTGGACATCGTGCGCGGCGTCATCCACCATCCACGCATCTTGTTTCTCGACGAGCCGACAATCGGTCTGGACTTGCCCAATCGCCGCAAGATCTGGCGCTTCATCGAACGCCTGCGCGGCGAAACCGGAATGACGGTGTTGTTGACGACCCATTATCTGGAAGAGGCCGACGGTTGCGATCAAGTCGCGTTCATCAAAGCAGGCGCGATTGTCGACCAGGGTCAGCCGCGCGCTCTGGTCGATCGACTGGCGCAGCACATCGTCGAGATCGAAGGCGCGGAGCCTGGAGCGTTGGCCGACCCGGCTGTACAGCGTCTCGGCGAGCCGCTGCAGGAAGGCGATCTGTCGATGTTTCGCTATGCGGACGCCGACGTGGCTCCGCTGGCTGCACTGCAGACGCAACTTGCCGGCCGCGCGCGTGCCGTACGGATTCGCCGACCGAACTTGAATGACGTATTTTTATGGGTGAATGCCGCACGATGAGGTCGTACGTTCGATCTTATGACGAGCACTTTCCCGCCCCGCGCCCTGATTCGGTTTACCCGCCCCCATGATCCTGCGACCGATCTACGCCGTGCTCGAGCGCGAAGTCGTGAAGATGTTTCGTCAGCGCACGCGGCTGATCTCCGCCATGGTGCGCCCGCTGATCTGGCTGTTCGTGATCGGCGCAGGCTTCGGCGCCGTACTCGGCCGGTCGCACGGTATCGACTATCAGCAGTTTCTCGCACCGGGCGTACTGGGAATGACCGCGCTATTCGGCGCGATGCTGGCCGCGCTGACCATGGTGTACGACAAAGAGTCCGGTGTGATGCGCATGCTGATCATCGCGCCGATCGCGCATCACTGGATCATCGTTGCGAAAACGCTGTCGGCTGCACTGGCGGGCCTGGTGCAATCGATCCTGCTGTTGATCTTGTTTGCTGTGCTGGGATTTCTCAGCTTGAAGATGAATTACCCGCTGCTCGCGCTCGCGGTGTTGATGGCTTGCCTGACGAGTGCGGGCATCGGCATTCTGGTCGCCGCGTTTACCCGCACGCTGGACAACTTCGCTGCCATCATGAACTTCGTGATATTCCCGGTGTTTTTTCTGAGCGGCGCGCTATACCCGATCGACAACCTACCGCCGTTGCTAAAAGCGGGGTCTATGCTCAATCCGTTTACCTACGCGGTGGATTTACTCAAGCACGCGATGTTAAGCCCGCTGGGAGCAGGCTCTGCATCGGAAATGAGTGCCGGATTCGACCTGCTGTTCACCGCGACATTCGTCGTGCTCGCCGTGCTGGTCGCAAGCTGGCGTTTCTCGCGGGAAGATAGCTATGAGCCGCTGATTCACATCCTTACCGGTAAGCGCGGCGGCTGAGCTTGGTTTGAATCCGTTCAGTGGTGATGGCCACCGGCGCCGTGGACATGGCCGTGCGTAAGTTCTTCCTTGGTGGCCTTGCGCACGTCCAGCACCGTACACGCAAACACAAGCGACTTCCCGGCTAAGGGATGGTTGCCGTCCACGATGACTTTATCCTCGGCAATGTCGGTCACCGAATAGACTCGGCTTTCACCCGATTCATCGCTGCCGCCCTCGAACTGCATGCCAACTTTGACGTCGGCTGGGAATAATTCGCGCGGCTCAGAGCGAACGAGCTCGGCATCGTACTCGCCGAAACCGTCATCGGGTTCCAGCTCCACTCGACAAACATAACCGGGTTCTTTGCCTTCCAGCGCCTCTTCTACGGCCGGAAAAATGCCTTCGTAGCCGCCGTGCAGGTAAGTGACCTGCTCGCCGGCTTGCTCTAGCACCTCGCCGTCCTTACTCTGCAATTCATAGGTAATCGATACCGCCGTATTTTTTGCTATCTGCACTAGTTTAGTTCCTTCACCAGTTTGAGAACCTCCTGCGCATGTCCCTTCGGAGTTACGCCGTACATGGCGTGACGCAGGATTCTGTTGCGATCGATGACGAACGTCGAGCGCAGGATGCCGGTTTTTTTCCTACCTTCGACTTCCCTCTCGTGCAGGACGCCGTATTGCGTGCACACCGCGCCGTCTGCGTCAGCGAGCAGCTGAACGCTAAGGCCATGCTTGTCGCGAAACGTTCCGTGCGTCATGCAGTCGTCCATGCTGACGCCGAGAACAACGGTGTGCAGCGAAGCAAATGCGTCTTCCAGCTCGGTGAATGCGATCGCTTCGAGCGTGCACCCGGGTGTGTCGTCCTTCGGGTAAAAATACAAGACTATGTTCTTGTCGCCGGTGAAGCTCGACAAGCTGACGAGCGCCATGTCCGGATCCGGCAAGTCAAAGTCCGGCGCCGCCTCGCCTTCCTTCAACATAACGCCTGACTCCCACGAGAAAGT
>JBDTMS010000431.1:0-4406 GCA_039934195.1 Betaproteobacteria bacterium | reverse complement strand
TGGAAATGAACGGCGTGGCGTATCCGGTCACGTACCGATTCGAGCCGGGCCATCCGCTCGACGGCGTTACCTTGACGGTACCGTTGCATTTGCTCAATCAAGTCGACGAGCGTCGCTGCGAATGGCTGGTGCCTGGATTGCTGCGCGATAAGCTGACGCATCTCATTCGCGGCTTGCCGAAGAATTTGCGCAAGCTATTCGTGCCGGTGCCGCAAGTGGTTACCACCGCGATGGACCGATTGCTCCCGAGCGGTGCGCCGCTGACATCGGCCGTCTCGCAGGCGCTGCTCGCAACCACCGGGACCGACGTCCCGCAGGACGCCTGGAATACGCAAGACCTGCCGCCGTTCCTGCTGATGAACTTCAAAGTGATCGACGAGGACGAACACGAAGTCGCAATGGGTCGCGACCTCGTGCAGCTTCGCACCGGACTCGGCGTCAAGGCACGCCGCCATTTCAGCGAACGCGCGGCGAATCAGTTCGAGCGCAAGGGCCTGCTGACGTTCGACATGGATGAGCTCCCCGACCAAGTGGAGTTCACTCGCGCCGGACAAACCTTGATCGGCTATCCGGCGCTGGTCGATGAGGGCACGTCCGTGTCGCTGGCCTTGTTCGACACCGAGCACGACGCGGAGCTGGCGACGCATCGAGGGCTGCGGCGGTTGTTTCAGTTGGCGGCGCCGGAGCAAGTAAAATTTCTAGCGCGCAATCTACCCGGCTTGCAGGAAATGGCGTTGCGCTATTCGCTCCTGCTCGAGCTCAGCGGCGGCAAAGCGGACAAAGGCGCGGTGTCCGACCGACTGCGCGACGAGCTCGTCGATGCGATCTGCGACCGCGCGTTTTTTCTCGAAGCTGAGCGGATCAATACGCGCGCGGCGTTCAACGAGCGCGTGTCGAAAACGAAAACACGATTGGCGAGCGTCGCGCAAGAGCTATGTCAGATTGTCGGCGAGACCTTGAACGAATATCAACAGCTGCGTCCGCGCTTGAATCAGCAAGGCGTGCCGATCTGGCAGCGCGCGATGACGGACATCAAAAATCAGATCAAGGCGCTGCTGCCCTCTGGATTCATCACCGCGACGCCATTCGTACGCCTGCGAGAATTGCCGCGCTACTTGAAAGCCGCGCAATTACGTTTGGATAAATTCTCCGTCAGTCCAGCCAAGGATGCGGACTGGCAGCAGCAGATCCAGACCTGGTGGCAAGCGTGGCAGCAGCGCGCGGCTGTGGATAAGCAAAGCGGGGTGTTCAATCCCGCTCTGGAAGAGTTCCGCTGGATGATCGAGGAGTTGCGCGTGTCGCTGTGGGCGCAACAGTTGAAAACACCCTATCCGATTTCGTTCAAACGCATCGCGCGCAACTGGGAGCAGCTGTCGGGCCGATGAACCCCCGTCGCCGCTCGGTAGCGGAGGGTTCGACCGGCGTTCCCAGGCGCGTTGAAGCTGCTAAACTGATTCCAGGGGTTCTGCCAGTGCTGGGCGTGTCGATACGCACCATCGACACGTCTCTCGACGCCCAACGTCGAGACGGGCGCTGGAGCGCGACTAGCGGGTTCTACCACCATGCCTAGGAGGGGAACGATGAAAACGGTAAAGGAAATCCTGAACAGCAAGCGTTACAGTCTGCTCTCGATAACGCCCTCGGAAACTGTGCTCGATGCGTTGAAACTAATGGCAGAGAAAGAGGTGGGCGCGCTGATCGTGCTCGAGGACGAGCGCCTGGTGGGTATCTTTTCCGAACGCGACTACGCGCGCAAAGTCATTCTGTTCGGCAAGGCATCGAAGGACACGCTCGTGCGCGAGATCATGACGCAAAAAGTCGTGTGCGTACGTCCCGAGCAAAGCGTGGAGGACTGCATGGCATTGATGACCGATAAGCGCGTGCGGCATCTTCCGGTATTGCAGGACAAGCACATCGTCGGCGTTATTTCTATTGGCGACGTCGTCAAAGAAGTAATCTCCGAGCAGCGCTTCGTAATCGAGCAGTTAGAGCATTACATTCACAGCTAGCCTGTCGCACGCAGGCTGCAATTACTTCGAAGCTCACGTCGTGATTGCCCAGCATGCGGTATAAGCAGGCATTCAGCGAAGAGATCACCGAATGCGTTTCCGAATTTTATTGTGCGCGTTGTCACTCGGCGCGCTGGCTTTGACCGCAGCGTGCAGCAGTCAGGAACGATTGACCTCGCGCGCCACGCCTTGCACGACCAAGCAAGTTCGCATCATCAACAGCGAATTCTCGCGCCGCGGCGTCACCACCGCCTGGTGTGCGGAATGCAAGAACGTGTTGTACCAGTGCGCGAGCAACGGCGAGCGCACGCGCGTGGAGTGTCGCGAGAGCCGCGCGGAAGACGTCTGTCATTGAGCCGACTGCGCCACGCGTAACGGCGATGTTACCGAGTTGCACGGTCGCCGTCGCGCCAAACGATCCAGCAGTGCGTTCACGCGGGACATGAGCGGGATGTCGTCCGGCGTCGATCGATTGAGTATCGCCACCCTCCTGTTTGCGGTGTTGATGAGCGCCGGTTGTCAAACGGCAAAGCCGCCGGTCGAGCGCACGCCGATATTCGTGGGCAGTCCAGGCTTGTCGGAAGTGCGTCCGGGCACGCTGGCTTTGGCGAGCCTGGGCGCTCCACCGCCGACGGCGAAGCAGCTGAGATTTAGCGTTCGTACCGCGAAGACGAATCGGAAGGTCGGCATTTCTACGGAAACCTTGAAAGCTACCAAGGACGGCAATGCGCAATTCCTGGAAGAGACCGCATACAGCGTTTCCAAAGGCCGGTGCAGTCTGCTGATCCGCAACGAGGCGGTGGCGGTGGGCGGTTTTCTGACCCTGCTGGAGGCGGGTCAAATGTGGTCGCCCGACTGCGCGGGTTTGACCGGCGGCAAATCGCGACGAGAGATGACGGGCGGCACGGTAGCAGGCCAGTTATTTCCACTCAAGGTGGGTAACAAGCTTGCGATACGCTACAAAATACAAGGGAGCGAGAGCGAAACGGACACCGGATTTGCCGAATATGAAGAGAGCATCGACGAGGCGTACGAAGTAATCGAGCGGGCCGTCGACTTCAAAACGGCGAACGGCCAAAGCGTCGGCGAGGTGTTCCGCATTCGTACGGCGGTCAAGACAAGCCGGGGCAAGCCGCGTATCTATGAGTTTTTGTTCTCCACCGCGCTCGGCTGGCGGGTCGGCTATCGCACCGACCTGGAAGCGACACTAATCGAATTCTCGCGCTGAAGCGAGTGCCGCGCGCCAGTCCATGCTCGATCAACGCAGGACAATCTTTGCCGATCTCGAGTTACTTTTCGAATTGCGCAGGATCGGCCTCTACCAACACCACGGAGGATTTCATCTGCGCCGGCGAGACCGTCCAGTATTTGCGCAATAGCTTCTGGCCGGCGGTCGGCGACACTTGGTGAAAGCCATGCTTGCGGTAGAACGCAATGGCCCAGCGCGCGGCGGCCCAGGTCCCGACCATGAGCGGAAATCGCGAGTGCGCACGCAGCTCTGCAAGCAGCTGACCGCCGATGCCTTGATTGCGATATTCGGTGCGAACGTAAGCGTGGCGAATGAGCGTTGCATCGGTCCGGTCCTGCATGCCGATGACGCCGACCAGTTGCTGGTTCAGCATGAAGCCCCAGAACCGCACACCGCCGCCGATTTCGCGCGTCAGCGCGTCGATCGGCATATAGGTGTCCTGCCAGTGCTCGGCGGGGATGACGCTGCGATAGGCCATCGCGGCATCGTTGATGACGTCGAAAATATCGCGCAGATCGTGATCGGTGCAAGATCGTATCATCGCTATGCATCCCCTAGACGCGTTGCTTCGACGCGTTGCCGTTGCCTACCGTCGCGGACGGTGATCGAATCGATTGTGAATTGCATTGCGCACCATGTAACCGCAGCGTCAGTCTACGACACTGTCGGCCTGCGTCGCTTGCCGCCTCGATGTGCAGCTCGGACGCTGGGTGCTCGCGATCCCCGCTGCGTGCGAATCGATCGAGCCTTAGAATCGCGCGTGTGAAACAGCAATCGTCACCTTATGTCTGAACCGGTGCAATTCCAGGCGCGCCTGTATCCGCTCGGCGACCGGGTCGTCGTCGTCGAGCTCGGTGACGATGCATCCGAAGCGACGGCGTTGCGGGTGCTAACGGTCAGCGAACATTTCCTCAGCAAGCCGCTGCCGGGGGTTCTCGACATCGTCCCGGCCGTGTGCACGGTCGCGCTGCACTACGATCCGCGCGACGTGCAAAACGGCGAACTCGAGATCAGTCCATACGCTGCGCTGGCCGCGCAGATTACGCAACGTCTGGAGGGATTGGAGACACTGCAGGCGCCGTCTTCAACCACGTTCGAAGTGCCGGTGTGCTATGGCGGCGCGTTCGGCGAAGACCTGGAATCGCTGG
>JBDTMS010000430.1:0-4416 GCA_039934195.1 Betaproteobacteria bacterium | reverse complement strand
AAAGCCGATCGACATCGCCTGCACGCCGTGGGCGCGCATCGGCTCGAGCATCTTGCCGTCCGTCGACGTTGGTTTCTGGCCCTGCAATCCCAACATAGTCGGCTGCGACGGACCGTATATATCGGCATCCAGAATGCCGACCGACGCGCCTTCAGCCGCAAGAGCCAGCGCGAGATTCACCGCCACAGTGGACTTACCGACGCCGCCTTTGCCCGATGCCACCGCGATGATGTTGCGCACGCCGGGGATCAGCTTCACGCCGGGCTGCACCGCGTGCGGGACGATTTTGAAGTTCACGTCGACCGAAATCTTGCCGACATCCGCTATCGCGGCAAGTGCCGATGCGATCTGCACCTTCACCGCTTCGAGCTGACTGCGCGCGGGATAACCGAGCACGACATCGACTGCCACGCCATCCGCGGTGACTCTGATCTGCTTGATCTCCTTGCTCGAGACGTAGTCTTTTCCCGTGGTGGGATCGATCGTCTGTTTGAGCACGGCTTCGACTTGCGCTTCGCTGATAGCCACGGTTCCGCCCTGAAAGGTACGAGCTGAATTCTAACACCCGCAGGTTTCGCTCGAAGCAGCGTGTTGTTAGACTCCAGTCTGTCGAATCACCCCGCTTGCATCCAATGCCCCGCAAACTTCTCGTCAGCTCAGCGCTGCCCTATGCCAATGGCGGCATCCACGTCGGCCATCTGGTGGAATACATCCAGACCGATATCTGGGTGCGCTTCCAGAAGCTGCGCGGCCACGAGGTCCATTACGTGTGCGCCGATGACACGCACGGCACCGCGATCATGCTGCGCGCGGAGAAAGAAGGCATCACGCCCGAGGCGCTGATCGAGCGCGTATGGACCGAGCATAAGCGCGACTTCGACGGTTTTCTAGTCGAGTTCGACAACTACTACACGACCCACTCGTCGGAAACGCGTGCGCTGTCCGAAGACATCTACCTGCAGCTGCGCGCTGTAGGGTTGATCGAGGTGCGTTCGGTCGAACAGTTCTACGATCCGGTGAAGCTGATGTTTCTGCCGGATCGCTTCATCAAAGGCGAATGCCCGAACTGCCACTCGAAGGATCAATACGGCGACTCGTGCGAAGTGTGCGGCACGACGTACACGCCGACCGATCTGATCGAGCCGTACTCGGTGGTGTCTGGCGCGAAGCCGGTGCGCAAGGCGTCCGACCATTATTTCTTCCAGTTGTCCGATCAACGCTGCAAGGACTTTTTGCTTCACTGGACGCAGGAGGGCGACCACCTCCAGGACGAGGCGCGCAACAAAATCCGCGAATGGTTCGAGCAAGGCCTGCACGACTGGGATATCTCACGCGACGCACCGTACTTCGGCTTCGAAATTCCCGACGCACCCGACAAGTTCTTCTACGTCTGGCTCGACGCCCCGATCGGCTATCTCGGCAGCTTTCGCAATCTGTGCGATCGCACCGGCATCGACTTCGATGCGTTTGCGCGCGACGGCGGCGACACTGAAATGGTGCACTTCATCGGCAAAGACATTTTGTATTTCCACGCACTGTTCTGGCCGGCGATGCTCAAATTCGCCGGGTACCGCACACCGACCAAAGTGTTCGCGCACGGCTTTCTCACCGTCGCCGGCCAGAAGATGTCGAAATCGCGCGGCACCTTCATCTCCGCCGAGAGCTATCTCGGACTGGGGCTGAACCCGGAATGGCTGCGCTATTACTATGCTGCCAAGCTGAGCGCGACCATGGAAGACGTCGACTTGAATCTCGACGACTTCATCGCACGGGTGAATAGCGATCTGGTCGGCAAGTATCTCAACATCGCGAGCCGCATCGCGCCGTTCATCCACAAGTACTTCGACGGCGCCTTGAGTCTGTCGCTGGAAGACAAGTGGTCCGGCGCCAACCTCGAAGCCATCGTCGATCGCGCCAGCACGAGCGCGTACAACGAAGAGCTCGAGCAGATCGCGCTGAGCCTGACCAACGGCCTGGAGCTGCCGCAACTGCTGGCGATCGTCACCAGCAGCGCGGAGGAAGTCGCCAAGCTGTACGACGCGCGCGAGTACGGCAAGGCCCTGCGGCGCGTGATGGCGCTGACGGATCTGTGCAACCGCTATGTCGACAAGCTCGCGCCCTGGGATCTGGCCAAGAATTTCGCGCAGAATTCTGGCCAAATTCAAGTTGGTTGTTCGATTGCCCTAAATGCTTTCCGCGTTTTGACGTTGTACTTAAAGCCGGTGCTGCCCGATGTCGCGAAAAACGTCGAGGCGTTCCTCAATATCGCCCCGCTGAGCTGGGATGATGCGGCAACCCTGCTGCCGGCGGCGCATCAGATCAAGCCGTATAAGCACCTTATGAGCAGAGTGGATCCGAAACAGATCGCGGCTTTGGTTGAGGCCAACAAGGAAAGCCTGCAGCCGGCGTTGCAGCCGCAGGCCCAGCAGCCGGTGGCGCAGGCACAGCACAACGCGAGTCCGCCGCAGCAGATGGCAAGCTCGGTGAGCAAGGCTTCGGCGCCGATACCCGGGGCCAGCGCGGCAGACGGTAAGATCTCGATCGACGATTTCAGCCGAATCGAGTTGCGCGTTGCGCGCATCGTCAACGCAGAGCACGTCGAAGGCGCGGAGAAGCTGCTCAGACTCGAGCTCGACCTCGGCGGCGAGCGGCGACAAGTATTTGCGGGAATCAAATCCGCCTACGATCCGGCGCAGTTGAAGGGAAGATTGACCGTAATGGTGGCCAATCTGGCGCCGCGCAAAATGCGCTTCGGCGAATCGCAAGGTATGGTGTTGGCTGCAAGCGGCGATGGGCCGGGCATTTTTCTGCTGTCACCCGATGACGGTGCGCAACCCGGCATGCGCGTGAAGTAACTCATTTGACTAAGCGAGCCGCCTCGGAGCGGCGGGCTCGCGCTGTTCGTTGCTCCAATCGAGCCGGAAGACCGCTCTACAAGAGCGGCGCGAGGCAAGCCACTCACGAGGCACGCCGCTGCACACAGCACGGGATGCCTGCTTAGCAAGGGACGCAATCGATAGCGATTGCGCACCCGCGAAGGCTGCTGATGAAAGTAACCAAACATCTGATCATCCGCGGACGCGTTCATGACGTCGGCTTCCGCGAAATGTTTCAGTCGGAAGCAGATCGCAACGGCGTCACCGGCTGGGTTCGCAATCGCAAGGACGGCACCGTCGAGGCCATGCTGCATGGCTGGCCCGATCCGGTTGCCAAGGTGGTGAGTTGGGCGCGGCGCGGGCCGCCGGCCGCAGCGGTGCAATCGATCGAGATCGACGACGCCGCAGACCGCTTCGATGCGTTTCAGCAGCGACCGACGGAATAACTCAATACTGGATTTGCACGTTTTCCGGCTGCAGCCAATCGCCGAGCGTCTGCAGCAGCGTGTCGTTTAACTTGACGCGCCATTCCTCGCCGAGATCGATGCGGCATTCGGCATCGCGATTGGTGTAAATAATAGAGACCGGACACGGACCGTTGCGATGCGCTGCCAGCATCTCACGCAGCTTGGTTCCGCTCGACTGCCCGTTGCAAAATAACTTGATGCCGCGCGCGAACTTGTCGCGAGCCGCCGGTAGGTCATACACCTTCTCGGCAGACAAGCGAATGCCGCCGGTGAAATCGTCATGCTGCGGCCGCCCCTCCACCACGAGCAGCTGATCTTCTTTCAGCAGCGCCCGGCTGGTCTCGAACAATTCGTTGTACATGGTGACTTCGATGCGCGCGGTGCCGTCGTCGAGTTGCACGATTGCCATGCGCCCGCGCCGGCTTTGTGTCACCCGCAATGCGTTCACCACGCCGGCGACGGTGACGTTGTGGGTCTGCGGCGTCACCGCCGAGAGCCGCATACGCACCAGCGGTGCGACCTCGTGCAGGTACGACGTGAACGGATGCCCGCTCAAGTAAAATCCGAGCGCCTGCTTCTCTTCCACCAAACGTTCTTTCTCGCTCCAGCGCGGTCGCTGCACCAGGGTCACGTGCGCGCCGCCGATTTCGCTATCGCTGCCGAACAACGAGTTCTGCGCGGCTGAGCGATTCGCCTGCTCTGCGCCTTCTATCGCAATGCCGGCGGTGGCGAGCAAGCTGTGCCGATGATCGTCGATGCTGTCGAATGCGCCGGCGCGAATCAGCGATTCCAGCACGCGGCGATTGACGATGCGCTGGTCGACGCGCAGGCAGAACTCGAATAGATCGCGAAACGGTCCGCCTTCCGCACGTACTTTCAGAATTGCCTTGATTGCCGACTCACCGGTGCCTTTGATCGCGCCGAGACCATAGCGAATGCTGTTCGCGTCGACCGGCACGAAGCGATATTCCGATGCGTTGATGTCCGGCGGCAGCACGGCGAGTCCGTTGGCGATTGCATCTTCGTGGAACTGATGCACTTTGTCGGTATCGTCCATCAGTGCCGACAAGTTC
>JBDTMS010000429.1:0-4419 GCA_039934195.1 Betaproteobacteria bacterium | reverse complement strand
GTTAGTCTTCTCTGCAACACGCGCGTGCCGCGCATGTTGTGGGCCACGCCTGCATATTTCTGCGGCCCGAAATGCCTGAAATTAAGAACTACACGATGAACTTCGGGCCGCAGCATCCGGCTGCGCACGGCGTGCTGCGCCTGGTGCTCGAGCTCGACGGTGAAGTTATTCAACGCGCCGACCCGCACATCGGGTTGTTGCACCGGGCAACCGAAAAGCTGGCCGAGCACAAGACGTACATGCAGTCGCTGCCCTACATGGATCGGCTCGACTACGTATCGATGATGTGCAATGAGCACGCGTACTGCCTTGCGATCGAAAAGCTGTTGCAGATCGAAGTGCCGCTGCGAGCGCAGTACATTCGCGTGCTGTTCGACGAAATCACGCGCGTGCTGAACCATCTGCTGTGGCTCGGTGCGCACGCGCTGGATATCGGCGCGATGACTGTGTTTCTCTACTGCTTTCGTGAGCGCGAAGATCTGATGGATTGCTACGAGGCGGTGTCGGGTGCGCGCATGCACGCGGCGTATTACCGCCCGGGTGGTGTTTATCGCGATCTGCCCGGACGGATGCCGCAGAATCGCCCATCGTCCGTGCGCAGCGCGGAGGACACCAAGCAGCGCAACGCCAATCGTCAGGGCAGTCTGCTCGATTTCATCGAAGACTTCGCCAAGCGCTTTCCGAAGCTCGTCGACGATTACGAGACGCTGCTCACCGACAACCGCATCTGGAAACAGCGCACGGTCGGCATCGGCGTGGTGACACCGGAACGTGCTATTGCGCTTGGTTTCACGGGTCCGATGCTGCGCGGCTCGGGCATCGCGTGGGACTTGCGCAAGAAACAGCCGTACATGGTGTACGACCGTATGGCGTTCGATGTGCCGATCGGCGTCAACGGCGATTGCTACGATCGCTATCTGGTGCGCATCGAAGAGATGCGCCAGAGCACCGGCATCATCAATCAATGCATCGAATGGCTGCGCAAAAATCCCGGTCCGGTGATCGTCGACAATCACAAGGTTGCCCCGCCCTCGCGCGTGGATATGAAGAGCAATATGGAAGAGCTGATTCATCACTTCAAGCTGTTCACCGAAGGCATGCACGTGCCCGAGGGCGAATCGTATGCGGCGGTGGAAGCGCCGAAAGGCGAGTTCGGCATCTATCTGGTTTCCGACGGCGCCAACAAACCCTATCGGCTGAAGATTCGCGCGCCTGGTTTCGTGCATCTGTCCGCGCTCGATGAGATGTCACGCGGCCACATGATCGCCGACGTGGTGGCGATCATCGGCACGCAAGACATCGTGTTCGGCGAAGTGGATCGGTAAGCAATGGCCAGCGATACGACTTCTCTGACGACCGATGCCAATGCGCTGAAACGCATCGACGAGGCCATCGCCAAGTATCCGCCGGAGCAGAAACGCTCCGCTGTGATGGCGGCGCTGACCATCGCGCAGGACGAGAAAGGTTATCTGACGGCGGCAGACATGGATTTCGTCGCGCACTATCTCGGCATGGCACCGATCGCTGTATACGAAGTGGCTAGCTTCTACGCCATGTACGATCTGGCACCGGTCGGCACGCACAAGCTTTCGATCTGTACCAATCTGCCGTGCGCGTTGTCGGGTGCGAACGAAGCCGCACAGCACCTGAAAGCCAGGCTCGGCATCGACTGGAACGGCACCACGCCCGATGGTCGCTTCACGTTGCGCGAAGGCGAGTGCTTCGGCGCCTGCGGGGATGCGCCGGTGATCCTGCACAACAACAAGCAGATGTTGATCGGCATGACGCCGGCTAAACTCGATCAGTGGCTGGAAAAGCTGCCCAAATGAGAACTTCAAATCCGCCTTTCGCGCGCGGCCTGTATGGGCCCGATGCGATCATCCTGAAAGACATCGACGGGGCCAACTGGCGCTTGAAAGACTACGAAGCGCGCGGCGGTTATCAAGCGCTGAAGAAAATTCTCAGCGAGAAGCTCGCGCCCGAAGCGATCATTGCCGATCTCAAGAAATCCGCCTTGCGCGGACGCGGCGGCGCGGGTTTCCCGACCGGCTTGAAGTGGAGCTTCATGCCGCGCAATTTTCCCGGTCCGAAATATCTCGTGTGCAATTCCGATGAGGGTGAGCCGGGCACGTTCAAGGACCGCGACATTCTGCGCTACAACCCGCACATCGTGATCGAAGGCATGGCGATCGCCGCCTACGCGATGGGGATTCCGGTCGGCTATAACTACATCCACGGCGAGATCTGGGATACGTTCGAGCGCTTCGAAGAGGCGCTGAAGGAAGCGTATGCCGCCGGCTATCTCGGCAAAAATATTCAAGGCTCGGAGATAAGCTTCGATCTGTATGCGCATCACGGCTGGGGCGCCTACATTTGCGGCGAAGAAACCGCGATGCTCGAATCGCTCGAGGGCAAAAAGGGCATGCCGCGGTTCAAGCCGCCGTTTCCCGCGAGCTTCGGGATGTATGGCAAGCCCACCACGATCAACAATACGGAGACGTTTGCCGCTGTACCGTGGATTATCTTGAACGGCGGCGATGCTTTCCTCGCATTGGGACGGCCGAACAACGGCGGCACCAAAGTGTTTTCCATCTCGGGACACGTGGAGCATCCTGGCAACTACGAAATAAAACTCGGCACGCCGTTCGCTAAGCTGCTGGAAATGGCCGGCGGCATGCGCGGCGGCAAACGTTTGAAGGCATGCATCCCGGGCGGCTCGTCGATGCCGGTTCTGCCGGGCGACATCATGCTGCAGACGGATATGGACTACGACTCGATCGCGAAGGCGGGTTCGATGCTCGGCTCGGGTGCGGTGATCTGCATGGATGAAACCACCTGCATGGTGCGGGCGCTACTGCGCTTGTCCTATTTCTACTACGAAGAATCGTGCGGCCAATGCACGCCGTGCCGCGAAGGCACCGGCTGGTTGTATCGCATGGTGAACGACATCGAGCATGGGCGCGGCAAGCCGGAGCAACTCGATAAATTGATTTCGGTCAGCGACAATATCGCCGGGCGCACCATCTGTGCGCTGGGCGATGCGGCGGCACTACCGGTGAAGAGCTTCATCAAACATTATCGCGACGAGTTCGTCTATCACATCGAGCACAAGCGTTGTCTCGTTGAAGAGCCGGCATATGCGTAAGCTGCATCGAGCACGACCGGGCATGCCTGCGCGCAAGCGCAACCCGCTAACTCGCAAGGCAGTGAGCTAAACATGGCGATGGTCAATCTAGAGATCGACGGCAAGCCGGTGGAAGTGCCGGCTAACTCGACGGTGATCGAGGCGGCCACTCAGCTCGGCATCTACGTGCCGCACTTCTGCTATCACAAGAAGCTCACCATCGCGGCCAACTGCCGCATGTGCCTCGTACAAGTCGAGAAGGCGCCGAAGCCGCTGCCCGCCTGCGCCACTCCGGTGACCGAGGGCATGAAGGTGTTCACGCATTCGGCCTCCGCGATTCAAGCGCAGAAAGGCGTGATGGAATTTTTGCTGATCAACCATCCGCTCGACTGCCCGATCTGCGACCAAGGCGGCGAATGCCAGCTGCAAGATCTGGCAGTCGGCTATGGCGCCAGCGCATCTAGATTCGATCAGTCCAAGCGCGTCGTGGCCAATAAATTCCTCGGGCCGCTGATCTCCACCGACATGACTCGCTGCATCCACTGCACGCGCTGCGTTCGCTTCGGCGTCGAGGTTGCCGGCCAGATGGAACTCGGCATGGTCGGCCGCAGCGAGCACGCAGAGATCGTGCAATTTATCGGCAAGACTGTCGACTCCGAGCTGTCGGGCAACATGATCGACGTGTGCCCAGTCGGTGCGCTCACCTCGAAGCCGTTTCGCTTCAACGCGCGCACCTGGGAGCTCACCCGCCGCAAGACGATCAGTCCGCATTGCGGTCTGGGCGCCAATCTGGTTGCGCAGGTCAAGCTCGATCGCCTGCTGCGCGTGCTGCCGATGGAGCAAGAAGCGATCAACGAGTGCTGGATCTCCGACAAGGATCGCTTCTCTTACGAAGCGCTGAATTCCCCCGAGCGGCTTACCCGCCCGATGATCAAGCGCGGGGGCAAGTGGCAAGAAGTCGAATGGCCCATTGCGCTCGAGCACGTTGCACAAGGACTGCGCGGTGTACGCGACGCGCACGGGCCCAGCGCGATCGCAGCGCTCGCCTCGCCGCACTCGACGTTCGAGGAATTGTTTCTGCTCCAGCGCTTGATGCGCGGACTCGGCAGCGACAACGTCGACTTCCGTTTGCGTCAAAGCGATTTCGCGCTGGACGGCAAGCGTGCCGGTGCGCCGTGGCTCGGCATGCCGATCGCCGATCTCAGTCAGCTCGATCGTGTGCTCATCGTCGGCAGCCAAGTGCGCAAAGATCACCCGCTGCTGGCGCATCGCTTCCGCGATGTCGCCAAGCGAAA
>JBDTMS010000428.1:0-4432 GCA_039934195.1 Betaproteobacteria bacterium | reverse complement strand
TTCGCAGCCGGCTCGAGCACGAAGTCGATCTCGTGCTCGATGCAGGATCGTGCGGGATCGAAATGACCACCGTGATCGATCTTACGGGAGACGAACCGCAGCTCGTCCGCGCCGGCAAAGGCGATGCAGCGGTGCTGGGTGTTATGGCGTGAGCAACCTCGGCGGCATCTTGCAGCTGATCGCGCTCTACGCGATCCCGATGATCTTCGCGATCACGCTGCACGAAGCCGCACACGGCTATGTCGCCAAATACTTCGGCGACTATACGGCGTATCAAGCCGGCCGCATCTCGTTGAACCCGATCAACCACGTCGATCTCGTCGGCACCGTCATCGTGCCCGCGGCACTGGTGATCATGACGGCGGGACAATTCGTGTTCGGCTGGGCAAAGCCGGTGCCGGTCAACTTCAGTAACTTGCGCGAGCCCAAACGGGACATGCTTTGGGTCGCGGCGGCCGGGCCCGGCGCCAACTTGTTAATGGCGCTGTTGTGGGCGATTGTACTGAGGCTCATCGTCTCGCTGCCGGCCAACTACTTCTCTTATCCGCTGCAGGAAATGGCGAAGGGCGGCGTGTTGATCAACCTAGGTTTGATGGTGCTCAATCTGATACCGATGCCACCGCTCGACGGTGGGCGGATCGCAGTGAGCCTACTGCCGAACAAGGTCGCCTATCGGTTTGCTATGATTGAGCCCTATGGTCTGTTCATCGTCATCGCGCTGTTGGCAACGGGAATTTTGAACAGGATAATTTGGCCGATCGTCGCTGTGTGCCGCAAGTTGATGTTTGCCCTGTTCGGGCTTTCTTAAAAGAAACTCCATGTTTGCTGATCGCGTGCTGTCCGGAATGCGTCCAACCGGCGCTTTGCATCTTGGCCATTATCACGGCGTACTGAAGAACTGGATCACGCTGCAGCACGAGCATCCTTGCCTTTTCTTCGTCGCCGACTGGCATGCGTTGACGACGCACTACGAAGATCCGGCCGTGATCGGACAGGCGGTCTGGGAAATGGTGATCGACTGGCTCGCATCGGGCGTCGATCCCGCGCGCGCGACGTTGTTTCTGCAGTCGCGTGTTCCACAGCATGCCGAGTTGCACCTGCTGCTCTCGATGATCACCCCGCTGGGATGGCTCGAGCGCGTGCCCTCTTATAAAGATCAGCAGGAAAAGCTGAAAGATAAAGATCTTTCCACCTATGGGTTTCTGGGCTATCCGTTGCTGCAGAGCGCCGACATACTCATCTATCGCGCGACTTTGGTCCCGGTAGGCGAAGATCAGGTGCCGCACATCGAGTTCACGCGCGAGATCGGGCGTCGATTCAATCACGTCTACGGACGCGAGCCCGGCTTCGAAGACAAGGTGCAACTCGCCATCAAGCAACTCGGCGGCAAACGCGCTGGACGCTATCGCGAGTTGCGCACGCGCTATCAGGAGCAGGGCGATGCAACGGCGCTGGAAGAGGGGCGCGCGCTGATCGACGACGCGCAGAATCTAAGCATAAGCGACCGCGAGCGTCTATCCGGTTACCTCGAAGGCACCGGCAAAATGATTCTCTCCGAGCCGGGCGCGCTGCTGACCGCGGCGTCGAAGATGCCCGGGCTGGACGGCCAGAAGATGTCGAAGTCGTACGGCAACACGATCAGCCTGCGCGAGGATGCCGCTAGCGTGGTGAAGAAAATCCGCACGATGCCGACCGATCCTGCGCGCGTGCGTCGCACCGATCCCGGCGACCCGGACAAATGCCCGGTGTGGGAATTTCATTTGGTGTACTCGGACGACGCCACCAAACAATGGGTGCAGATCGGTTGTAGAAGTGCCGGTATCGGCTGCCTCGAGTGCAAGCAACCGGTGATCGATGCAGTTTTGAAAGAGCAGGAACCGATACGCGAGCGCGCGCAGCGATACATCGATAATCCGAAACTGGTCCGCGATATCGTCGCGGATGGCTGCGACCGTGCACGCAAGCTAGCGGAAGAGACGATGCGCGATGTGCGTGATGCGATGGGGTTGGGATATTCGTAGACGGTGCGCCCGGTCGCCAGCGCAGTAGTTGCTGCTTTTTAGGTGCTGCTAGCTCTTCTGACGCATCAAGCGCTGCTGCTCTCTCTGCCAATCCCTATCCTTAGTGGCTTCTCTCTTGTGACTTCGGCCGCTGAACGCTTAACTTGCCGCCGGCAAGTTAGCCTGCGCCGCAAGCTGTCGTATGATCACTTCTGGCGCATCAAACGCTGTTGTTCTCTTTGCCAATCCCTGTCTTTAGTGGCCTCGCGCTTGTCATGCTGCTTTTTGCCTTTAGCCAAGCCGATCTCGAGCTTGATCCAGCCGCCTTTGTAATGCAGATTGAGCGGGATCAGCGTGTAGCCGGCGCGTTCGACTTTGCCGATCAGACGGCGAAGCTCTTCTGCATGCAGCAGCAGCTTGCGTGAGCGTGTGGGGTCGGGATGCACGTGAGTCGAAGCGCTAAGCAGCGGGCTGATGTGACAGCCGATCAGCAACAGCTCGCCTCGGCGCAAAACCACGTAGGCTTCGGCGATATTGGCGCGACCGGCGCGGATCGCTTTGGCTTCCCACCCTTCCAAAGCAACGCCGGCCTCGTAGCGTTCCTCTACGAAGTAGTCATAAAAAGCCTTGCGGTTCTCGACGATACTCATGATCGTGCAGGGGAGATTCCGCGCGGGCGGAACGTCAGATGAATTCGAATCCAAATTGTACCAGCATGCAATCGCACAGCTGCGTCGGCTGGGAAGCCGCCTGATGGCGCTCGTCGAGAAATCCGTCCTGGTGAATTACTCTGCTGAGCGCATGTTCGGGCTGGTAGAGGGGGTCGAACGCTATCCGGAGTTCCTGCCCTGGTGCGGCGCCTCCGAAGTGCAGTCGCGCGATGCGGGCGTGACGCAGGCATCGGTTTTAATCGACTATCACGGCGTCAAGCAGACGTTCAAGACAAAGAACCGAACGCTGCCCTATGAGTTGATCGAGATTCAGCTGGTCAGCGGGCCGTTTCGCGAGCTCGACGGCGCTTGGCACTTCATCGCGCTATCTCCGGATGCGTGCAAGATCGAGTTTCGACTGCACTACGAATTCTCCAGTCGCCTGCTGGAGAAACTGGTCGGGCCGGTGTTCAAGCATATCGCCGGCACGCTCGTCGATGCATTCTTGCGCCGCGCGCAACAGCAATACGGCACGTGAGCTCAGCCGACACGGTTAGGGTCGAAGTGATCTACGCGCTGTCGCTGCAGCAGGATGCGACAACCGTAGATTTGGACCAGGGCGCAACAGTCGAGCACGCCATCGCGCTCTCAGGCGTCGTGCAACGGCATCCGCAGATCGATCTCCAGAAGAATCGTATCGCGATCTTCGGCAAGCTGGTGTTGCTGAATGCGGTCTTGCAGGACAGGGACCGCATTGAAATTCTTCGGCCCCTGCAGGTCGACCCGAAGGAAGCGCGACGCCGGCGCGTATCGCACCGCGCGCGGGCGGCCTCGGATCGGCGTAGCTGATTGGCCGAGCGCTATCTGAATGCGGCGCTCAGTTAAAACGTGATCGGCTAAAACGTGACCGGCGCTGCCCGGCGGTTTACTTGCACCACGAATCCATCGCCTTTTTCGCGGTCGCAAGTTCTTGCGCAATTTCAGCGTCGCTCAGATAGAGCTGTTCGCCGTTCGGCCCGTACTTGGTAATCCGCCCACCGCGCTGCAGAGCGGAGTACTGATCGGTCGAACGCTGACAGTTGCGTTTTCGCTCTTCTGCTGCTTGCGCATCTTTCTGCGCTTTGGCTTCTTGTTCGACCTGCTGCAATTTGCGTCGGCGAAATTCCATTTCCTCGTCGGCCGTGTTCTTTTCCTTCGCATCGGGCTTCTGCGCGTTGTCGGGTTTGCCGCCGTTGGCAGGCGCGCCGCCATCGTCGGATTCAGCGTCGGCCGGGGGTCTGCTTTGCTTGATGGTTTCCACGCGTTTGGTCGTGGGTGGCGGCGGCTGATCCGAGTAATGCGATTTACCCTGCGAGTCGACCCACTTGTACATGTCTGCCCAGGCAGGAATGGCGATCAGGCACAGGGCCAGGGTTGCATATCGAATCTTCATACTTACCTCGTGATAAGACATTGGAATCATCCGCCCGTGCAACCGTCCGGAGCAGTGGGCGAGCGCAGCCTGCGCTTGTTTCATGCATCGAATGCTCCGCTGCATTCGGGCGCAGCATCGATTGCACAGGGAGTCGGCTGCGCTTTTGCAGGCGACGCAATCAGGAGCGCAAAAGCAACAAATATACCGTTAGCAATCGGCCTGAAACGGGGAAGCTCAAGGGTAAACAGCGGAAAAAAACAAACCGGCGATATGAATGGCGAAGGGCGCTTGCGGGTGCCTAGTTGGCAGCCCTCGCGTATAATGGTTTTTTTGCGAAGGATCATCAGCATGCGAGTGGTAGAGAAGGC
>JBDTMS010000427.1:0-4435 GCA_039934195.1 Betaproteobacteria bacterium | reverse complement strand
CCCCTGGCCATCTAATGGTAACGCTGGCCATCGTCATACCACGCCGTGTCGCTGCCATTTCTATCGCGTTTTCCACTGGCCGCCATTCAGGACTCCGAGGATTCGAGAGGACGGCAATTCTGGTCAGTCTCGGTACGACTTCATGCAACAGCACCAGCCATGTTTCCGGCACGCCCAGTTTTCGAGGAACCTCGACTGACGTAGAGCTCACTGAAACGCTTGCGAGGTTGTTTGTTGCTGGGTAGCTCTTCACGTCGAAAGGCGATGACTCGAACACTGGAACAAGCTGCGACACGAATAGACCACCGCGGCCGAACGCAGTGATTTCTTCCCGAACACGATCCTCCAGATCGTCTACCGTTTCGTCTGGCTTTTTCTCGTGCAGCTCTCCATTCACCGCAATTCCGGCGTAGCTGCAATTCTCTGGATCACCGATTCGCGTCAGAACCACGAACAGAAAATTGTTGACGTGATTCTCACGCTCCAGCTTTTCGAGCCGCGCTTTTACGCTCATGAATTATCTCCGCTCAAGTAACGCGAGACGCCGCTCCAGTTCTCCTACCTCGATTAACCGGCCTAGCTGCGCGAGTACGAACGCTAGCTTCGTCCCTTCCGACTTATCGATTCTCCCAGTCCGCATGTCGCGATAAACACGCGCCATTTCCAGGCGCACGTCGTCGATGCTTTTTAGATCGACCCGGGGAGTAGGGACAACCTTCAGGCTAACCCCGTCAATGGTTGCGCCCGTTCTACTATCGGAAGTCGTCATGCTTCACACCTAGTGTTGGCGATAGATGGTCTGAATGCTAGCCATGCTCCGTCGCACGGTTTCCGCAAGGACAGCGCACATAGCGATGCTGCCGTGCCGTTTGACCTTAGACCCATTCATCGGCTGTTTTATGCAGCCTGGCCTTCGTGGCCTCGATGCTGGCTTCGCGCGCATCCCACAATTTACGGTCGATGACAGATTCGACGTTCTCAGACACCAGCCGGTCTAGTCGCGTGGCGCTATCGCATCCAACTCCCAGCATCTAGAGCCGTATATGCGTTGATATTCCTTGAAGCGAGAATCGGTTTCCTTTGCGGGATTCGGCGGCGGCCTCAGCTCCTGCACCTGCTCTAGGTTGAGCGCAATGCGCCTAACCTCAATTTTTCGGTAAGCGAATACGTTGATGCGATCTTGCAGATCGCGGGTCATATCCAATCCGCTTGGATCATGGTCACCAAGGTGTAGTACAAGCGGTTCCTGCCTTGCGTTGATGGCACTGACAAGATCATCCAAACAGAAGTTACGTAGGACGCCCGGGCTCGGATACCCAACAGCTGCCAGGAGTGGAACGTCATATCTTCGGCAGACCGGTCCTAACACACCGACAAGTGCACTTTTCTCGACCACGACGAAGACTCGTCGGTCTTGGCCGACCCACATGTCCTCATGGTAGGAATTCGCCACCGCGTCTAGAATCGCACGTCCGTCGGCCCAACGCTGCGGGCATATGAACTCTCGTGTCCGATCCTCGATACCGGCCCAGTCGAGCCGACCAGCCATCCGACCGTTCTTCACGATAGTACCGAGTCGCTTGTAGCTGCGTAGATTGTTCGGAATGTGATCGCGCGCGACCATCTGGTAGTACAACTGCCGCAGGCTTAGAACATACCCTTGCCGTTGGTAGTCACGGATGATGTCCTCCAGTATGTGTAGTAGCCGGAGTGTCTCTGGCTTGAACGCGATGTCCTCGTATTTTTCTTTGGCCATGGATCTAACGCCCAGCTTGACTCGTTGAAGTTCGCGAACCAGCGGCCTTAACCATACGCAGAACACCGTTGGCTTTCGCGACTGCGCTGATCTGGGCCGCGCTCATATTTCAACCTCGGCGCCGTTCGGTTCGTCCCGAAGGTGCTCATCGTCACCGAAGGCGCTCACCGTTTGTTGTTGAGCATCTTCGGGATTCTTTGAGCATCTTCGTGGCAGCGCCCATTCCCACCCGCCCGGCATGCTGGACTTGCGCGGCTTAATGCCCAATTCATTTTTGGCTCTGCGGATCGTTGTCCAAGAATGTCCGGCACTGTTGGCTTCAGCTTTAATGATGTTCACCGGCGCTGCGCCGTCGGTTAGCAACTCAGAGAGAAATTGCACCGCCTCAGCCAGCGCATCGCCTGCAGGCGCATCATCAACAGCGTCCGCACGCACCAACAATTCGCGCGCCGAACCTTCAAGCGCAGCCCCCCACAGAACGTAAGAGGCAAATACGCCGGGATGGCTTTTCAGTTCGGCTTGCTGCACTTCATACTCGAAGCCACCATCGTCTTGCCCGATATTGGACTTGGCGCGAATCAATATGCGCATGATCCGCCCGTCCTCGACTTCTCTCTGATGCTTGGCGGATACCCACACCACGCGAGCTAGTGCGCCGAACGCGACGCTGCCGGTCAATCGCTCTACTGGGTCACGTCCGCCTGTCCCTTTGGAGAAATGCGTAATGCCCAGCACCGCGCAGCTAATTGCGGTCGCGAGATCGGCTAGGGGTTGTAGTCCACGTCGTACTTCGGCGTTTTTATGACTGTCGCCAGCAATCGCAGAAACGATGGGATCTACGATAAGCAGCCGCACATCGCCTATTTCAGCGATCTTGCGTTGGAGTGGTTCCATGTCTGTAGCCGGATCGAAAGATCGCAGCTGCTGGCCGGCTAACACGGCCGTGATGAAATACACTCGGCTCAGATCCGCACCGGCTAATAAGAGGCGCGGAATTAGCGTATCTGCCGGATCGTCCTCGCCACTCCATATAACGACATTACCGACTGTACACAGACTGCCATCGGGCCAACGCCCGCCCGTACTAACCGTTGCCGCGACGAACATGGCGATTGTCGTTTTTCCGGTGCCCGGTACACCGCCTAGAACATGCATCTTTCCGGCAGCTAGGTAGCCGTTCCACAACCACGCTATTGGCACGGTTTTCACCTCGCTTGCGCGGACGAGGGACACCGTGCGGGTGTATGCGGGCGGTAGAGTGCTTTGCGCACCGAACGGCGTGTGATCACCCGCCGGAACTCGCGCGTCGACTATGGCTCGTTTTACGGCGTCTGTGCCGCTCTCCAACCACATATCATTGAAGTCGGATTGATCTGCGCGCCGATCAATCCCGAATCGAGGCACCGCAAGCAAACCGTTGACGGCTCGCGCTGCCGCCGTTGCCTTTGTAAGCCCCGGGTTTCCTGCTGTCGCCGCGTCATCATCAGCGCATAGAATCAAGCGCACCTTGGGAAAACGTTGCCGCATGCCTTCTGCGACCGCGCCCAAATTTCCGGCGGTGAATGCGACGGCCACGGGATAGCCTGCAGCTTGGTGAATCGTAGCGCCGGTGGCGAAACCCTCTGCGATGCATAGTGCGGCTGCGTTGTCCAGCCTGCCAATGCTGAAATAGCAGCCAGCGACCCGCCCACCGGTTAAAAATCGCTTGTCACCATCCGCGCTAATAAACTGCAGCGAGTGCAGTTCGAGGCCGACTCGCATGGGGATTAATAGCGTACCGTCGTATATTCGTGCGCCGTTGGCACTAATTCCCTTCGCGACCAGGTATGCATGGTCGTCTGGGGCCGGCACAGCGGTGCGCATGATCTCCGCTGCCTTCGTGGCTGCATCTGCTTGTTCAATGGACTTTGCGGCCTCGCGCTCTTGTTGCATGGCCAGCACCTTCGCCCGATGCGCGACTTCCTCAGTGCGGGTCAGGGTTCGGCCGATGTCGGCGCGCCAAGTCTCGTAAATACCGGTGCGCCAATCGCCGAAAAACCCCGCAGGAACGCCGTCTCCATACAGACCGTAATAACCGGAATCGTCCCCGCGTTTTCCATTGCTGGCAAAGCGGTGCAGTTTTCCGTCCGCCTCGATACTGTCTGGCGGGACTAGACCGCATGATTGGATAGCATCGCGGAATTGGGTGATAGCATCATGCATGGCGCCCCCTTGCAAGCCGCAGCATGGCGAGCAGCAAATAAACGGGAGCTTGACTCAATAGTTGCCCACGGCTGGCATATCGGGCTCGTGCGTCTTCTAGTTTGTACGACCGTACCCAAAGCCAGCAGTCGAGTCTGTCTTTGACCGTCATGGCGTGCCCCTAGATCGATGCGATATAGAGTCGCAAATCCTCCACTCGCCACGCGGTGACACGCGGCCCAAGTTTCACTGGCTTGGGGAAGCGCCCGGTTCGTACGCCACCAGCAGGACTTTTTTACGGGGATAATCGGGGGGATTGGCGGTTCTGCTGTTGGATCGCCAATGATTTGTGGCAGTCGAAGAAAGCCGGTTTCGGGCAGTTGGCTCATTGCATTCGTCCTTGTGCGGGTTAAGACGGATGCATCCTAGTTTTTCCGGTAGCGGGATAGACCGAATGCGGGTTTACCAAAACCGCATGCGGTATTGCATTGTTATTTC
>JBDTMS010000426.1:0-4438 GCA_039934195.1 Betaproteobacteria bacterium | reverse complement strand
TTGCGGCGCGTGCGCCGTCTCGAAGTCAAACAATCCATTCATCGCACGCAGGATCGCCGTCTGTCCGGCACCGCGAGCGATGTAGGCGTGCGCATCTACTGGCCGCGCGAGGCGAATGAAAACGAGAAGCTTCCCGTGTTGATGTGGTTTCACGGCGGCGGATTCGTAGTCGGTAACCTGGATACGCACGATAGCGTGTGCAGAATGCTGGCGATCCAGGCGGACTGCATCGTCGTGGCAGTCGACTATCGGCTGGCTCCCGAATATCAATTTCCCGCGGGCGTGCAGGATAGTCACGCTGCCGTACGCTGGATGGCGTTGAACGCCGGTGAGATCGGCGGCGATCCGAAGCGCATCGCCGTGGGCGGCGACAGCGCGGGCGCCAATCTCGCGACCGTCGTCGCGGTTCTCGCGCGCGACGAAGGACATCCGAATATCGCGTTTCAGTTGCTTGTTTATCCGTGCACCGCACCCGAACCCGAGACCGCCTCGCACCGCAAATTCGGAGAAGGCTACGTGCTCACCCGTAACACCATCGTCTGGTTCTACAAGCATTACCTAAAATCGCAGCGCGACAGCAACGATCCGCGCTTCGCGCCGCTGCTCACCGACGATCTATCGAAGCTGCCGCCCAGCTTGATTATCGTCGCCGGCTACGACCCGCTACGCGACGAAGGTATCGAATACGCAAAGCGCCTGATCGAAGCCGGCAATCGCGTCGCGCTCATCAACTATGAAGGCATGACGCATGGGTTCTACTTGATGGGCGGCGTAGTGGAGGAGGCGAAGCGCGCGGTCGCGCAGTCGGCGGTAGCGCTGCGCGAAGCGTTTGCAAAGGCGGTAATCAGTGATTGAAAACAGTGACGCTTGGTCGGTGATCAGAAGCTAGCGATACGTGATCGATAACTGTCGTTCGGCCGGCAACAGAGCCGGCCGGCGCTCGCATTAGACACCGATCACCGATCACTGATCACAGATCACGGCAGTCATCTCCGATCACTGCAACCAACACCGATCACCAAAAGAGGGAGACATGAGCACACTGCAAGGGAAAGTCGCATGGATTACGGGGGCGGGCACCGGCATTGGACTGGCAGGCGCGCAGGCGCTGGCCGCCAGCGGAGCGACCGTGATTTTGTCGGGAAGACGCGGCGACGTCCTCGAGCGTGAGGCGGCAAGCATTCGCCAAGCGAACGGAAAAGCAGAGGTCGAAGTCCTCGACGTCGCCGATGCGAACGCGGTGAAGCGAGTCGCTGACGCCATCTTGCAGCGCCATCGCAAAGTCGACGTGCTGGTCAACAGCGCGGGGGTCAATACAACCAAGCGTTACTGGCATGAGCAAACGGTCGAGGGCTGGCAGAAAGTCGTCGCGATCAATCTCAACGGCACGTTCTACTGCACGCATGCCGTTTTGCATTCGATGCGCGCGCAGAAGGACGGCGTTGTCATCAATATTTCTTCATGGGCCGGTGTCTATCATGCGTCCTTGCCGGGCGCTGCGTACAACGGCAGCAAACACGGCGTCGTCGCATTGACCGAGACGATCAACATCGAAGAGGGCATCAACGGCATCCGCGCATGCGTCATCTGCCCGGCGGAAGTCGCAACGCCGATTCTCGATCTCAGGCCGGTGCCACCGCCGCCGGAAGAACGCGAACGCATGCTCGCGTCGGAAGATCTGGGTCACACGATTCGTTGGGTCGCGGAATTGCCGCCGCGGGTTTGCATCAACGAGATCATCATCAGTCCGACTTGGAACCGCATCTACATCGGCGCCGCCGATCTGACCAGCCGCTGAACGCTCGCGCTCGCGCTCGCTCAAGCGATAGTGGAGCGAGCGAGAGCGCACGTCAAACCAGGCACGCGCCCGCGCGCCTTGTAAGAAACCGCCTTTCAATACTGCCGCCGGTTGCACGCACCCGCATCGACTCGCTCACCCGCTCCGCTCCCTTCATCGCGTGCTACTACGTTCTTCGGCAATGAATTTGTGAAAATAGAAATGCCAAAGACATTTTGATTCACGCATACAGTAAAGAACATTTGGCGCGATGTATTTCACAAAGTTTTGCATTTGCTGTAAGCCGGGTGTTAAATGGCTCACGGTCGTTACGCGACCGGTCTCCTCTCAACAACAAAAAAGTTTGTCCAAGCAGTTCCGGTAGTTCCTGGTTTTCCTATTCACGCATTGGTGCCGAGCTTTCGGCGCTGACGTTCAAATCCCCGGGAGTGATCCATGCCACCCATTGAACGTAGTATCGCGGCTATTGCAAACGTAAAAAGCGTCGTTGCACAGATACGTTTCGCGCAAGTCACGCGTCGTCCGGATGTTGTCTCCTCGCGACTTTCATCGAAATTCCGAATCGTTTTATTTTCTGCGATGCTGGCGTCGTCGACGACGATGCTTCACAGCGCCGAGATACCACCGGTGGCGGCACCATCGACATTCAGTCTGTACCCATCGGATACCGTACCCGCTCAGCGAGCCGATCCGGACGTAAGGACGATCGAGGTGGGCGTGAAGTTTCGCGCCGACGTTGGCGGCGTCATTACCGGGATACGTTTCTACAAATCAGAGACCAACATCGGTGTGCACACCGGCAGCTTGTGGTCGAACAATGGCGTTCTGCTCGGCCGAGTGACGTTCGTTGACGAGACCGCGTCGGGCTGGCAGCAGGCGCTTTTTGCAAAGCCGGTTGCGATCACTGCAGCCACTACATACGTAGCCTCGTACCATGCGCCGGTCGGACAATATTCGGCCGACGAAGACGCAGGTGGGTTTCTCACCGGCGGGCGCCACGTCCCGCCGCTGCATGGGTTGCAGGATAAAGTCGATGGGCCCAACGGCGTTTATGCCTACGGCCCGGCCAGCGTGTTCCCAACTGAAACGTTCCGCTCGAGCAACTACTACGTGGACGTGATTTTTCGCACGCGTATCGCCGGCGATACGGCGATCCCGCCCATTGCGCTGCCGGTACCGCCACCCGCGCCGCCGGCCGAAGCACCGCCGTCTGCATTACCGCCTTCTGCACCGCCGCCAGTCGAACCGCCTACCTCGGGAACACCGCCAAGATCCACAGCAGGTACATCAGACTTCACCGCTGGCGTGGTGACGCATCTCGGACCAGGTGGCGGTACGACCGACCCGATCTTCGATCATCTGGTCGCGCTCGGCGTGAAATCGTATCGGCAAGACATTCAGTGGAGTTGGATCGAGACGCAGCGCGGCGTGTTGTCGTTCAATTCACCCGGCAACGTCGGCTTCGATAATTTCGTAACGCGCACGCACGAAGCGGGTATGGATCCGCTGTTCATCCTTTGTTATGGCAACGCGCTCTACGATGGCGGTGGCTTTCCGCTGAGCGAGGAGGCGCAGGCCGGTTTCGTCCGCTATGCGGTGTTCGTCGCGAACCACTTCAAAGGACGCGTGAAAAAATATGAGGTGTGGAACGAATGGAACGCCGGCGTCGGTACACCGAATGGCACCATCGGTGATGCTGCTTCGTACAACGCTCTGCTGCGCAAAGTCTACGCTGCACTCAAGGCAGTTGACCCGGAGATCGTCGTCATCGGAGGCGTGGCGACAGCGAACATGAGCTGGAGTGTGAGTTTGTTCGCGATCGGTGGGCTGTCTGCGATGGACGCATATTCGGCGCATCCCTACCTGTATCCACAAATACCGGAGGATTCGCTGGCGTGGTTCGATTTGCTCGAGCAGAACGCACAAGAGGCCGCCGGCGGCCGCGCAATTCCGTTATATGCGACTGAGATCGGGTGGCCCACTATCCCAGGCGACAGGGGTGGGGTCAGCCAGGCTACCGCCGGCGACTATTTGGCGCGGCTATATTTGCTCGGAGCAACGTACAGCTACATCAAGGGCATCTGGTGGTACGACCTTTACGATGACGGGCCGGATCCGCTGAACCAGCGCCACAATTTTGGCTTGTACGGCCAAGTCTTCCGGCCGTTGTTGACCGGCTGGGCGGGAAAGCCGGCCGCATGCGCGATGATCGAGGTAACCAAGCTGCAAGCGGGCTACGCGCCGTTGTACAGTAGGCGTGATGACGATGGCGTATGGCTGGTGAAGTACACCAACGGCACGGATTACGTCTACGGACTTTGGACCGATAAGCCGGGCGCATCGGTAAACGCGACGGTCACAGCGTTGAGTCCGAGTGGAGCGCCGATTACCGCCCGCGGAATTTGCCGGACCGTTAGCGTTACCGGCAATGGTTCTACTTCGCTTGCTACCGTGATCTCTAACGCGCCTACGTTGTTCACCACTGCCGGCGCCGGGCTGGTGCTGACGAAGCACTGATGCATCACTGCCGCTAACTATTTCGCTGTAGCGATCGACACAGCCGGTTACCGGTTGTGTCGTTTTTTTTTGTCGATCGCGCGCGATCTGTCCGCTCGCTTACATTGAACAAACCGATGGGAT
>JBDTMS010000425.1:0-4448 GCA_039934195.1 Betaproteobacteria bacterium | reverse complement strand
GGGTACAGACTTGGTCTTTTTCACCGCAAGCGTCACCCGGCGAACAGGGCGGGCCGGAAGTCGAAGCTTTTCTGACCCATCTTGCTGTCCACCGCGAAGTCAGCGCGTTCGGCTCAAGCAGAAACAGGGTGATCCGTGGTCCCGGCCCATAAATACTCGTCGCTTGCACTCCTGAACCAGTTGGCGTTACCCGCTACCGTTTCGCCCGCGACTACGGCCACGGCACTGAACATGTCTCCGACGATCAGCTTGCGTACCGGAGGGCCGTCAGTGCCGGGACGCGAACGGATGTTGGCAGTCCGCAACACGCGGAGCAGCAGAGCGATGGACCGCTCTGTAGGCGGAGGCTCCGTGGGGAGCTGCCGCCTGTTCACTTCAGCGATATATTCGGCCAAATCGATGCCGCTGCCGGGACACATCGGTTTGCTCTTTCGGATATCTCTGTGGGGAATAAAGTGATCGGCATCGGCGGGAATGTTCCATCGGCGAGCGATATCGGCCACGAGGTCGAGGCTGGCCTCGAGCATCGCCTGCGGCCAGTGTTCTGAGCTGAGTCCTCTGCCTTCATGCTCGACACCGATCGTGTAGTAATTGGGATTGATGATCCGACCGCCCTGTCCCATGCGCTTGATGAGTTTCCACCTGGGCATCTCGACCGTACCAGCATGGAAAGCGCAATCGGTCTCCTTTACATAGTGGTGAATCGCACCTGTGCGACCGACGCCGTAGTGCGCAGATACTTGTGACCTGGGATCGTTGAACCAGCTATCCGTTCCTGTCAGAGAGCCGTCCATGATATGAATGACCACCGCTTCGGGCTGATAGCCCGCGCGTTCGCTACGAAAATTCTGCGGGTGTGCACCCTTCCAGATGGGCATCGGCATCTTCTCAGCCCTTTGCTTCCAGATCGCCGGCCTCGCCGCCCCTGAATTGCGAAGGCAGTGTCGTTGCCGCGGCGGCGGGGGACGGCTGGGTGGTCTGTCGCTCGGCTCGCAGTACGTCGTCCTTGCGCTCGGTCACCGAGCGCAGCTTCAGGAGGTCGCGCAGCGCTGCATACCAGAACGGCGCGCCAAGACTCAGCAACGCGGCCGAAAGCAGAATGCCGAACAGCCTTCGTACCCATGTACCTTCTCCGCCCTCGGTCCATTTGCCGTACCACTCCTGCGGCGAACGGGGAAGCGTGATTACACCGAGGCTGCGCAGATCGCTGAAACCCGCCCCTTCGATCTTGTCGAGTGCAGCGCTGATCGCGGGGGGCTCGCCCTGGCTCTTCCCGTCGACCGGCGCCGGAACGGCCTGCCGCGCAGGATCTAACTTCTCGGAATCTCGTATTGCCGCAGCGACCAGTTGGTTGCGCAAATTCTTGTCGACCGAAAGACGGTTGATGAGATCGATCGAGTCGAGGCCAAGCACGAAGGCCACAACCAATGCAACGCATGCAGTCACGACGCGGACGCGGACCGTGAAGACATCGGAGACGCGGTCGACAGTCTGGTCAAACCAGCTATTCAACTTGCTGAGGAAGTCGCTTGACGCAAAATGCAAGATAGCGATGTTGAGTCGCGCGCTGTGACTCAACTCCGGGCTGGTTTTCTCGAGCTCGACCAGCGCATTGCGGATCTGGGTTAGAACTTCCGCAGGATTATCGATGCCGTTCCCTTTGAGCGACTTCAACACCTTGGCTCGCAGCGTCGATTCGCCGGCGGTGGCTTGCTGATCGGCCTTCTCGGCGTCCCCTTCAGCCGCGAAATCGAGGATGAGCTTGACCAACTCCTCGCGGTGGACAGCAGCGCCGAGGCGGTATTTGTTCTGCGTCAACGCGGGCTGACCGATCATCGGATTGCGCAGGATGTGATCGGCGATGGACTGCGCATCCGTGGGCGTGAGGCCGCGGTCGAGCAGCGCCAGCAGGCGCGCTATCCCGGTCTTGAGCGCCTTTCCCCGCAGATTGAGCAATTGAGAGCTGATGAGCTGCGTCAGCATCGTGACCGCCATGCTCACAATCAGCATGATGAGCGTGAAGCCGATCAGAATATCGAGCGTATCGAGCATGCTGCGTACCTCCGAGTAAAATGAGCTGGAGCGATCGTTCAAACAACGCGTTGGCGAGCGATATTGAACGCTACCGCTATCGTCCCGGCGCCTGCAAGGTTATCTACGCGGTCGCGTCTACCTGCCGTTCCGCCAGCATTCTTTGAATCTCGGCCGCCAGCTTCCGGGCAAGCTTTCGATTGCCGGAGATGCCCGGATGAATCTCGTTCAGCCAGTCTCCGCTGCCGGCCGTGCTGTCCGGCGCAGCGCGCACCAATGTGCCGAGCGTATTGACGACGTAGAAATCGGGCAGCGGCTTGCAGTCGGGCAACGGCGTCGGACAGGAATCATCCAGTCCCCGACAGTCCAACGCCAGGATAGATTTGGCGAGGTGCTCGATCAGGTAGTCGGAGACGGCCGGCCACATGGCTGCGGGGATGTTGGCTTTGGCAAAGTCCCGGGAGAGCCACGCCTTGCCGCGTGGAACGCCCAGCACACGCGTAGGCGAGTTGTTCGGTGTCGGATAGTCGTACGTGTGCGTGAAGATAGGCGTGCCCCGGTTGTAGTCCGTGCTGTCGCGCATTTCTACGATGGACGCGATGTCCGTCTGCACCTGGTTCATCAACTTCTTCAGCGCGTCGGCATCGACATAATCCGCCGCTACGGTGCTGGCGAGATTGTCCGTTCTGAGCACGCTTTGCGCCCCATCGATCAAATCGTTGCCACCGCCGGACAGAAGAATGAACTTCCACTTGAAGCCGTACCGCCGCTGCGTGACCAGCCTGCGCAGCTCGTCCATGTTGTCCTTGTTGCCGATGTCTTTCATCAGCGTATCGCCCGGATCGGCGATGTTCACGACCATGGTTTTCTGCGGAAAGTCGAGCTGGTACAGAATATTGCCGGCGGGCACACCGCCCAGCGAAAACCACGAGTCGCCCTCGGCGAGTGCCAGTTGCGCATAATTCTTCGGCGCAAGATCAGGATCGTGGCCACCGATATCGATTTCACTTGAGTGAACGACTCTTACTTTCATGCCGCCTCCATCAATGACGATGTGCCGCACAATCTACTTGCGCCGCCCTTACCGATGACACACGGATGCGATTTCGATCCGGTTTGCGGTCACCGCAAACGCGACAGCGGAGGGGCGCGGCCACACGCGCAAGCTTGGCGGGGAAGACGAGGCGGCCTGCCTCAACCTCAAGTGCTCGATGCTATCAATCAATTCGAAGATGGCAGATACAACGAAAGCATTAGACGCGCACTTAGAACTTCATTTGGCGCCTCGGTGCCGGCACGACATACTCTTCAGCAGTACCCGCAGCTCGAGGCGGCGCACTTCGACAATCACGCGCGCGCGCATTTTAGCGGCGCGCGCTCACCGCATAAGACGTGACATGGATTCGCTTATCACGGCAGCAGCGCGCGCACTCAAGGCAGGCGACCCGTTGGGCGCGCTCAAGCGGATCGCGCTTCGGGACGACGCGCCTGCACTCGCCCTCCGCGGGATCGCCATGGCGCAGCTCGGCGAGCTCGCGAAAGCCAAGGCGCTCTTGCGGCGCGCAGCGCGCTCGTTCGGGCCGAGAGAGCGCGTGGAGCGCGCACGATGCGCCACCGCCGAAGCCGAGGTGGCGCTCGCGTCGCGCGACCTCGGATGGCCAACGCGCGCGCTCGAGGAGGCGCGGCGCACGTTCGCCGCTCTGGGCGAGCATGACAACGGGCTGCACGCCGCGCTCCTGCAGATCCGCCGGCTGCTCTTGCTCGGCCGGGTGAGGGAAGCTGGCGACGCGCTCGACAAGCTCGACCTGCGCGCGGCTCCGGCCATGCTGAGTGCAAGGGGCGAGCTTGTCGCGTTCGAGATCGCGCTGCGCCACGGCCATGCCGCACCCGCTCAGGCGGCGCTTGTACGCGCCCGGGCCGCGGCGGATCGTTCGTGCATCCGAGCGCTGTGCGCCGAAGTCGAGCGAGCCGAGCGTACATTCGCGCTGCCGGTGGCGCGGCTCATCGCGAGCGGCGAGGAACGACCGCTCGTGCTGGCGGAAGTCGAGACGCTGCTCGCATCGCAGCACCTGATCGTAGACGCGTGTAGGCGAGCAGCGCGATTCGAGCAGCGTGAAGTGCGCCTCGGGCGACGCCCGGTTCTGTTTGCGCTTCTGCGCTTGCTGGCTGAAGCGTGGCCCAACGAGGCGACGCGCGAGATTCTCTGCGAGCGCGCGTTCGGTGCGCGTCGCATAAACGAGTCGCATCGCGCGCGGCTCCGCGTCGAGCTCGGTCGCCTGCGCCTGGAGCTGCGCTCGCTAGCCGATGTGCGAGCGACGCCGGGTGGCTTCGCGCTGCTGCCCCGGTCGGGCGAAGTGCTGGTCCTGGCGCCGCCGATCGAAAGCCCCGACGCGTCGGTGCTCGCGCTCCTGGCTGAT
>JBDTMS010000424.1:0-4456 GCA_039934195.1 Betaproteobacteria bacterium | reverse complement strand
TGAACTTCGCGAGCATAATATCGAGGTACGTCGTAACGGCAGGGACGTCTGCCGGCGACATATGCGATTTGCCTGCGCGGGATAATGATAGGCAAGGTAATTACATTCCGGCCAACGATTGTCGCGGGGTGTACTGGGTGTGACTATCGCACACTGGTTCTTGTTTGCATCTGACACTGTCGTGCGCGTGCAGCAAAAGTTGGCGACACTAAAAATCTATACTGCCGAGAGGGGAAAAAAATGAGAGTGACTCGTTTGCTCGTTTTTCTCGCGAGCATGATTGCAGTTGTGGGTACGAGCGCGTCGAATGCGGCCGCGGCCATATTGACACCGATCGGCACACCCACTTGGGAGCCCGTCGATGTTCATTTATTTTCCGCACCGGTAGGCCTTGCACCTGACTACGCTGGGTTTGCTCAGACGCTGGCCCAGCTCCTTCCTCCGCCTAACCACCAGCCCCACCCGGACTTGGGTATCGGACCAGGCGCCGCGCACGCAGGCCCTTACGACCATGAGCTAGCAGACAGCGTGAGCAGTCTGGGACTCGTTGAAAAGGCTGTCTTCGAGCCGTCGGAGTTTTCCAACGGGAATGCGGTATACGTGGTGTGGATGAATGTACCCCGAGCCGGCAGCGCGGTCGGCTCATCGCCGGATTTCGCCTCCGGCCCGATCATTCCCAACAGCCTTTTCCCAATCAAGTTCGGCGGTCAGACGTTTCGCAATGGCGTGCCGTTCAGCGCATTAGCGGACGTTGACGTACCAGCATTGGATGCTGTCAACCCGCCGTTCGCGGTCGATGGGCATAGCCATTTTCCGTCGTTCTTTATTGAGAGTCTCGACTTTGCCCTGAACCCGTCGTTGCCGCAGACCGGAGCATACGAAATTCGACTGAGTCTGACGGATGTACAAGGCAATGGATGGAGGGTTGCTGCGCCATTCGATGTCGTCCCGGAGCCTGGCATCGTATGGGTGTTAGTCAGCGGTCTTGTCGGGCTCGGGGTTTGTCGGCGAATCCGCGCAAACGCTACTACGGTGTAACGAGCCTGCTCAGCGCCTAAATCGGTTACGTTCGAAGTAGCCCGACCAGGAAGAGCACCGTTACCCGTACGCACATCATTTAGATTGGCCGTGACTCAGCTCGCCTGCTGTTGCGGGGCGCGGAGCGGGCGGAGCCGCTGGCCGAGATATGCGGCAAGATGTCCGCTCAAATCGCGCGCGTCGTCGCCGACGCCGTCGATGAGGCTCGACTTGCGGCGCCGCAGAAACGGCATGCCCATGACGTACATGCCGGGCGACTCGGCGACGCCGCCGTCATGGCGGATGTAGCCTTTGCCGTCGAGCACGGGCACGTCGAGCCAGCCGTAGTCGGGACGAAAGCCGGTCGCCCAGATGATCGTCCTGATCTCGACGCGAGTTAGATTGAGCAGAAGCGGGGGCGATGCTTCGACTTGGGTCGACGGCAGACGATGTGACGGCGCCGTCTCACCGTCGAGACCAGTATTTGTTGCCCACTCGTCGATCGCATCGAGCAGGCGCTTCATCTTGAGATCGGCCAGTGCGCACACGTTGCGGAGCGAACCCGAGAATTGCGCTCTGCCATCGTTGACGCCGGCGAGACGGCCGACCAGCTTGACGCCGATCGCGGTGAGCGAATTGAGGTCGATCGTTCTGCGGTCGGCATAACCTGCGAGTTGCAGCGAGGCAACGTTGCGCGCTCGGACGATGTCATCGACCGCATCGTAGCGTTCATCGAGGATGCCGCTAGCGTCCATCCACCATTGAATGTCTTTGCCGCGATAGTCGCGCGGCACCCGCACGTGCTCGCCCACCGCCAAGGTGACAGCGCGGCCGGCGCGCTGGATTTCGTCCGCGATCTGCGTGCCGGATGCTGAGGCGCCGACGACGAGCACGCCGCCGGGCTCGAGCTGATCCGGATTGCGGTACGCCATCGCGGTGATCTGGGCGATCGCCGACGGCACCGCGTCGGCGACCGCAGGCACCGTTGCTTTGTTGCATGCGCCGGTCGCAATCACGACCGCGTCGCAGTGCCAGCTACCTTGCGAGGTGACGACCTCGTAGCCATCCCCGCTGCGGCGGACTGAAGAAACCGTGGTGTGCGTTTTAACCGGCGCTGCGATCGTTCTCGCGTACCGCTCGAGGAACGCGATCGTTTCCGGCATCGTGCGAAAGCCGTCCGGATCATCGCCCTCGTAACCGTAGCCGGGCAGGCGGCTCTGCCAGTTCGGCGTGAGCAGCCGCAGCGAATTCCACCGTTCGGTTCGCCACGAATTGGCGAGCTCGCCGCGCTCGAGGACCACGTGGTCGATCGAACGCTCGGCGAGCCACCAGCTCATCGCCAATCCTGCCTGACCGCCCCCGATTACGACCGCAGTCGTACGCACCGTGCGCTACCTGCGAATCGTACCGACGTAGCTACGCGACTTCGACGGTAACGTTAGTCGGGTTGGTGAGGATGTCGTAGACGGCCGAGCGCTTTTGCGATTGCGCGACCAGCGCTTTGATGTCGTCCGGCGATGCATCCGCATCGATCTTGTAGGTGACCTTGATGCCGTCGAAACCGTTACGTACGTCGGCGTCGGCGCCGAGGATGCCGCGGATATCCATCCCGGCTTCGAGCGTTGCAGAAACCGAACGCAATTGAATGTCGCGCATCTGCGCGACCGCGGCGACACCGGCTGTGAGGCAACTCGCCAGGCCCGCGAGCACGAACTCGACCGGTGTCGCGCCTCTGTCTTCGGACGCGAACACGTTCGGATGGTCGGCATCGAACGTAAACTGGCTGTTGTGTTTCTGCTCGCCGCCAAGGCCGAAGAAGCCTTCGACAGTCGATTGGCTATACGTGCCGTTCACCCACTTGTTGGTGGCGCGCCATTTGAACTGGGCGGCCTCGGGCGCTTTGATCAACGCTTCGCGTGCGCCGAGCAGCGCGTCGACGTTGACGCCGTTGTTGACGGGTTTTTCGGTTGTGCCGGTGGTCATGGTCTGCTCTCCTCACGTTGAACAATGGGGCCGCACAGCATAGCAGCCCCGTTCCTGGATTAGCACGCCACGCTATATGACTTATCGGCCTTTGCATATGACCGAAAGTTACTTGTCACCGGCCGCAAATGGGCGTTACGGGTAGGCTTCTAGATCGATCGATTCTCGCGCCCTCTTTTCACATCCACGCCCCCCTGGGTTCACATCGCATGACCCTGGGTTCGTATCGCCTGCATCGCCTGTTCAGTTCCCATTGCGCGGTGCGCAAAGCATCTCCGAGTCCGGCATTCGAGCCTCGTCAGACCGTTGCGTCGGCTGCGCTATCGACCAGCTTCACCCGGTGCCGCGATCGACGCCGGCAGCCAGCTTTCCAGCCACGCAAACGTGGCGATAGCGCCCAACTCGACGGCAGGCCATTGTTGATGAGGTACTGCATCAAGTCGGATGACGATTTCATGCCAGCGTGCCGCCGTGTGCGCCCCGTACGGATCGAAGTACGTTAGACCGGCTAGCGGGTACCAGGCCGCGTGAGCAACGTGGCGAGCGATCACTTTGCCGCCGAGCGTCGAGCCTTCCATTACGTATAAGGAACCGAGCGCTGCGGCTTCGTCAGCGCACAACGCGTTCGCGCCCGGACAGATCGGCAGACAGGCAATCTCGCAGTCATTGCGGCCGAGCGCGCGTAGGTCGGCTTCGATGTGCAACAGTCTCCCTCGCGTAACCAGCCACGCGGCGTCACCGGCGAGGCGGGCCACCAAGGCTGTTTCCCACCCGCGGTGAAAGCCGTGAAAGCGCTCCAGTAAATGCACGAACCGCGTTTGTTCCGGCGGCGCGCGCAACAGATCCAATGCGGAGTCGAGTCGCGTGTGTACGTCCCGCGTCGCAACTTGCAGGTGCCGCCGCAGTTCGCCTGCGCGGGCGTCTATGATCATGCGGTGCGGGTGCTCATGCGGTACTAGCGCGATCGAGGATGCACGCGAACGCGACGCGCGCGACCGCCAACGGCCAGTTGCTCCAGCGCTTCACATCAAGCCAGCGGCACGGTAAAAAAGAATGTCGTGCCGCGTCTCAGCGTGCTTTCGGCGCGGATGGTCCCGCCGTGCGCTTCGATGATTCCCCGCGCAATGTAGAGGCCCAGGCCCGCGCCCTTCATGTCAGCCAGCTTGGCCTGCCAATACCGCTCGAAGATGCGAGACAACTGATCGGGCGCGATACCGACGCCCTCGTCGATGACGCGGAACTCGCACATGCCGCCCACGACTTCGGCGTGCACTCTGACCTTGCCACCGTCATGGGAGAACTTGACCGCATTCCCAATCAGATTGGATAGCACTTGAAAAATGCGCTCGGGGTCGACGCGAATCAACGATGTGGGCGCCGTTTCGGCCAGCAGTGTTACGTTTTTCGCCTGCGCCACCGATTGCAGCAGCTCGCACGCGTCTTCGATCATGTGGGC
>JBDTMS010000423.1:0-4458 GCA_039934195.1 Betaproteobacteria bacterium | reverse complement strand
CCTCGGCAAGCGAGAGAAGCGCATTGCCTGCTATCGACGCTTCGCGTTCGCGATGCGCGGTATGCTGACCGGTGCCGATGTAGACACGCTGCACTTCGGGATCTGCGCGCACTTTATCCGCGTTGCCCTCGATCAGCACACGGCCTTCGTTCATCACGGTAATTTTGTCCGCGATCGCGAACACGCGATCGATATCGTGCTCGACCAGCAGTATCGCCATGTGCTCGGTCAGACCGCGGATCAGCGCCGTGATGCGTTCGCGCTCCGCCGCGGCTAGTCCGACGAGCGGCTCATCGAGCAACAGCGCGCGCGGCCTCGCAGACAGTGCCACGCCGATCTCGACCAGCCGCTGCCCGCCATAGGAAAGATCGGAGACGGCTACGTTCTCAACGCCTTCCAGGCCAAGGAAGCGCAAGAGCTCGCGCGTCTGCGCATTGACCTCGCCGAGCGAGTCCGCCCGCAACAGGGGGTGAAAACGTTTCGGCGAACGAGCCTGCACGCCGAGGCGCAGATGCTCCCAAATCGACAGTGCGGGAAACAGGCTGGTGATTTGAAATGAGCGCGACAATCCGCGTGAAGCGATGCGATCGGCCGGCAGCCGATCGATCCGCTGGTCCGCAAGCGCGATGCTGCCGTGGTCCGGCGCGAACATGCCAGAGATCGCATTGAACAGTGTCGTCTTGCCCGCGCCGTTCGGGCCGATCAGCGCGTGCAGCGTGCGATCCTGGACTTGCAGATCGACGTTGTCGACCGCGGTAAATGCACCGAACGTTTTGCTCACCCCGACGCAGGTGACCAGCGCGCCGTCGACGGGTGGATATTCCCGCAGAAACCGCGGCGCCTGTTGACCGGGCTGCGGTGCGATGCGCGCGGCCATCGCTGCCGCGTCTTCGCCTTTGCGTCGGAACGGCGCGAGGAGTCTGCCGCCGAGGCCCATCAGACCCAGAGGCGAATACAAAATGAACCCCATGAACAACAACCCGAACCACAGCTGCCATGACGAAGTTACGCTGGACATGACTTCGCGGAACATCAGATAGAACAGCGACCCGAGTGCCGGTCCGAGAAAACTGCCCATGCCCCCGAGAATCGTCATCGCCAGGATCTCGCCGGAAAATGTCGGATGCACGAGATCGGCGGAGACGAACAACTTGAGATAGGCGAACAACGCGCCGCCCAGGCCGGTGACGGTTGCCGATATGGTGAATGCCGCGAGCTTATAGCGCAGGACTGGATAGCCCGTGAAGCGAGTACGCAACTCATTCTCTCGAATGGCGACCAGCACCGAGCCGAGCGGCGAATGCACGACGCGCCACACCAGGCACGCGACCAGAAAAACGATTGTAGCGACCACGAAATAGAACACGCGCTGGTCGGCCACGTCGACGGCGAGTAGCCGATGCAGCTTAAGTCCCGACAAGCCGTTCTCGCCGCCAGTGAACGACGTCCAGCGGAATACGATGTAGTAGGTTAATGCTGTGAATGCGAGGGTGAGCAACGAGAAGTACACGCCGCGCCGGCGCAGCGCGAAGAAGCCGACCACGGCCCCGAGCAATGCCGAAAAGATGACTGCGATGAACAGCGGCAACAGGACACTATTGGGAAACCAGTGGATCTGTGTGAGCGCCGTGCAATACGCAGACAAGCCGAAGAACAGCCCGTGTCCGAACGACAGCAAACCGGTATAGCCGAGCAGCAGATTGAAGCCGAGCCCGACCATCGCGTAGATCGCGATTTCCGTCGCAATTCCCCAGGTGAAGCCGCCGGCGATCACCAACCATGGCATCACGATCAGCGCGATGGCGAGAATGACGAGCGGGTGGCGCCACGTATTTCCGTTCATTGGGTATTCGCGTTCATCGGGTATTGAGATTCATTGGATCTACGTCGATGCCAGTCGCTGCGCCTGCTTCGGGTTCAGCATTTGTAAGTAGGACAATTTGCCTTCCAGGCGTGCCAGCACCTGCGGCTCAACTGTGCCGCGCGATTGCGCAAGGGCGCACTGGTGAATCGCCGCGCGCAAACGTCTGCGGTCTTGGCGCGACAGTCCCAGCACATCGTTGACGACGACGCCGGTCACGCTTTGGCGCGAGCCGGCACGCAGCAGCCGTGTTTTGCGCACATTGATGTTGAAGCCTTCTTCTTCGACGACGCGAGACGCCTGCAGCCGCAACGCGTGCGCATGCGCGATATCGTTGCCGGAGAAGGTAAGATCGTCTGCGTAGCGTGAATACGAAAATCCGAAGTGCCGTGCGCAGCCCGCGAGGCGGTGGTCCATCTTCATCAGGATTGCATTGCTGATGCCCGGGCTGGTCGGTGCGCCTTGCGGGCACGCGCGCGGCCCGATCGGTGGAAAATAAATCGTATCGCCCGCGCTCACCGCTTGCCGCGGCGCTTCGGTCATGATCGCCGACAACGTTGCAGCCACCGGGTAACTGTAGCCGAGCGAGATGAGCAACCCGCGCACGCGGCCGAAATGCAGCGCGCCGAAGAAATCATGGAGGTCCAGACGCAGCACGACGCGCTTGCCGACATGCGGCTCGGCGTTACTGCGTACCGAGTGTCCGGTGCGAAATCCGTGCGCGAATGCGCTAACCGGAAGCTTGCCGATCAACAGCGTGTTGAGCCGACGCTGCAATGCCTTCAGCCGCGCTTTCGGCGCCATGATCAGACGTTCGCCGCCGGTGCGTTTCGGAATCGCGAAAGTCACGTAGTGCGACAGCCAATCCTTCGCGCTGTGCGTTGAGAAATGCCGCAGCGTCCGCACCGAAACATCGAGAGCCGCTGCGACATCTTGCTCGGTTTTCCAGATCGGCAAACCGTAGCGCTCGAGTTGTTCGGCGTCGCTGGCAAGATCGCGTACGGCACGATTGCGGGTGCGCAACGTTACCGAGAACAGTCGGCGCGCTTCATCTAGCGAGAACGATTGTTTCGACGGTCGGCGAGCCGTCACCGTATGCGGCGCCGTGCTCGTCTTCGGCCGCAGGCGTTGCTCGCGCCACGCCAGTCGGCGTTGCAGATTCTTCAGCAGCGGCGGGCGCAGTTCGCCGATGCCGTCATTCCCGGTGACCTCATTTCCCACGCTGGGCACGGGTTGCTGCGACGGCCGCGGTGCGCTCGCAGCAGGCGCCGATGCTCCTCGCGCAGCAGCGGCCGATAACGCGGCCGACCGCGCCGCTGCAATGGCAGGCGCCGATAGTCGCGCTCCGGAAGCACTCGCAGTTGGCGTCGGTGCCGGCGAAGTCGTCGATGGGCGGGACACGCGTCTGCCCGTTGACGGCGCTCCGCTCGAAGTCTGAGCGACATTGCCGGGTGCTGTGGGCGGCAGCAATGCCGGCTGCGCCGATTGCGATATCCGCGATGGTGATGGAGAGGTGCGCACAGATTGCACGATCGTTACGCGTTGTGCGCCTGCAGGCGGCTCGCTGCGCATCTCTCTGACGGGAGCGGCGCGCTGGGCGCTGGCTATCGGGGCGGTGGATTCATCGCGCGGCGGTTGGCGTCGCCCGAACACGCGACGCAGGAAACTAGCGATGTCCATCGTCTGACTTCCACTGAACGACGATGGGTCGGATGGCGAGAGATACGCTGGGTGAGACGACACGCCGGCGAACCACTTGCGAGGCTCTGGACTCATGGTCTCCCTGCCTTTGCGGTGCGGGGAGCCGTGGCGAAGTAATGCGCTCAAGGCGCCGCCCCGGCGAAGCACCGGGGCACTGCTGGCTGGTTGCGCGCAGGCGTGCCTTCTCGAGTGCTGTTATGACGGCGCGGGGCGCGCTTGTCAACCCGCGGCCGGCGAGCGCCACCGCGCGAGCACGAATGTGTTCCGGATCAATCAACTTGCTCACGCTGCCCGCCTCCGATAGATCACGCCCCGCTCCTCGACGAAACAGAGCACCGGAAAACGATGGAGCTGATGCGCGATCAGCGACAACAGTGCTTGCTTCGGAAAACGCGGCTCATCGGCTGCCAGTTTTTCGCGGGCCCAATCGACGATCTGCGCCGCTTGCACCGCCGTGTCCGGGATACGCTCGAGCCCACGCAACACTCGGCGAATGATCGAACGCGGCAGTCCGCGATTTAGCGCCGCGAGCAAGGCATCGAGGTTTGCGCGCGCCTGTGCCTGCGCCTGCGGCGCCTCGCTTGCCAGAGCACTGGCGGCGAATGCGCACACGTGCCGCTCCGCGGCTTGCAGGAGATCGGCGGCATCCTGCGCATGATGCATGCACGCCTGATGTGCGCGCGCAAACAGCAGACGCGCCAGTGGATTGCGGCGAAGCAGCTCGCGCGAATTGCGAATTGCTTTCGCGGGAATGCGTTTGAGGATGGCGGTCGCCGCGTGCTCCGCGGCGTCGTCGTCGGCCACGGTCTCGAGAAACCGTGCGGTGTGTGCGGCGGCCTGCAGCAGCGCATCGGCGCCGGAGCGATCGGCGCGCACAGCGAGCCGCGCCGCGAGCC
>JBDTMS010000422.1:0-4465 GCA_039934195.1 Betaproteobacteria bacterium | reverse complement strand
TATCGGGTCGCTTGCGGCTCAACATCTCGCGCGCGGCTTTGCTCACCGACTGGCCATACGCATAGTCCTGGTTGATCAAAAACACCTTATGGATGGCGCGCTGCTTGGCCATGACATCGGTCAGCGCGTTCATCTGCATGTCGGTATGGGCTTCGAAACGGAAGTGCCAGAAGTTGCACTTGGTCTCGGTCAACGCCGGGTCCAGCGCATTGAAGTTGAGCAGCAGAACCGCGCGCGCGGGATCGCGCGCATTGTTCTTGGCCAGCGCATCGCTCATCGCGTGCGCGACACTCGAGATCGTCGTCACAACGTAATGAATGTCCTGGTCGATCGCTTGTTTCAGCACAACCAGCGCCTCTTGCGGATTGGCCTTGTTGTCGAACGTGACGATTTCGATCTTGCGACCGAGCACGCCGCCTCTTGCGTTGACCATGTCGACCGCGGCATTGAACACCTTCAGCTGTTCTTCGCCCTGCAACGCGAACGTGCCGCTGAGGCCGTTGATGAAAGCAATTTTGAGTGTGTCGGCTGCGAGTACACCAGAGCATTGCGCCATGAGAGCGCTTGCGAACAGTGCCGCGCGCATTATTTTAGAGATCATCGCGTTTCCCAGTCTTGTAGATTTCCCACGCTCGTAGATTTTCCAGGCTCGTAAATTCGCATTTTCCGCGTCGCCGAAGCTTAACACCGCATCGGCGCGCCTTGGACATGAGGTAACATCCGCCTGCCCTCTCGCACGCCGTCACGTGTTGCCGAAGACGTTCGGTTGATCTCATGAGTTTCTCCCTTCTCGCCTCGTATGTCCGCTGCGCCGCATGCGCACTCGCCTTTTGGCTGTGCGCTGTGTCACTACACGCGCACGCCGCGGACGAGCCCACGCGCTACAGCTACACCAATCGCCTGATCGACTCGGCAAATCCGTATCTGCTGCTCCATGCGCACAATCCCGTCGACTGGTACCCGTGGGGCGCCGAGGCAATCGAGCGCGCCAAGCGCGAGAACAAGCCGATCTTTTTATCGATCGGCTACAGCACCTGCTACTGGTGCCATGTCGCCGAGCGCACGCTGTTCTCGCGTCCCGAGATCGCCAACCTGATGAACGCATGGTTCATCAACATCAAGGTCGATCGCGAAGAGCGGCCGGACATCGACGCGGTTTATCTACTTGCAACGCAGCTCATCACCGGCAGCGCCGGCGGCTGGCCGAACAATGTATTCCTGACACCCGACCTGGCGCCGCTCTACGGCGGCGGATATTTCCCCCCGGATGACGACGAGTTCGGCCATCCCGGCTTTCCCGGCATATTGACCGAGCTGCATCAGCAGTGGGTCGAGCAGCCGGAGCAGCTGAAGCAGCGCGGACAGGGCGTGCTCGACGTGTTGCGTAAACAGCAATCCGATGCGATCGCCGCCGGCACCCGCGAGCTCGATCCGGTCGCGTGGCTGCGCTCGTCTCGCGCGGCGCTGCTGTCGCGCTTCGATCCGGTGAACGGCGGCATGAGCAGCGGCACGCGGCAGACCACTAAGTTTCCGCAGTCGCCCGCGCTGCTGTTGATGTTGCGCGATTACGAGCTGAATCCCACACCGGAGACGGCTGCGTTTCTGACCGTCACGCTCGATGCGATGGCTTACGGCGGCATCTACGATCAACTCGGCGGGGGCTTCCATCGCTATGCGACCGAGCGTACGTGGTCGATACCGCATTTCGAAAAGATGCTGTACGACAACGCGCAATTGCTCACGGTTTATTCGCGCGCCTGGCGATTGCTCGGCAAGCCGCAGTACCAACGCATCGCCGCCGAGCTGCGCAATTGGCTCGTCAAGCAAATGCTGGCGCCGACCGGTGGTTTCTACACTGCGCTGGACGCCGCGGCCGAGCGAGTCGAAGGTGCGAGCTATGTCTGGAGCCGCTCGCAAATCGGCGACACGCTCGGCGCCGATGCGCAGCCCTTCTTCGATGCGTACACGCTGACGGCACTGCCGGAGATCTATGGTGTGCCCGAGCCGGAATCCGCCCCGAGTGTTTTGCGCGCTGTGAGCAAAGGCGTGGAATCCGATGAGGTCGAAGATCGCATCGCACGAGTGGAATCGCAGCGCGCTCGATTGCTGCAGGCTCGCGGCTCACGTGTGCAACCCGGCGGCGACGAGAAAATACTGGTTGGATTAAATGGACTCGCGATCGACGCGTTGATCGAAAGCGACCGGGTGTTCGGTACACGCGAAGAAGTTCGCTTTGCCCGGCGCGCTGCGACGACGCTATGGCAACTTGCATGGGACGCGAAACGGCGAACGTTGTCGCATCAAATCTATCGCGGTCAGGCCAAAGGCGCGGGGTTTCTGGACGACTACGGACTGTTCGGAGCAGGCCTGCTCGCGGTGTATCAAGCGACACACGACGACGTCTGGTTGCAGCGTGCGCAGCTGGTTGGCGATGCCATGCTGCGCGAGTTCGATCCTGCGCGCACCGGCAAACTGAAATCCACACCGGCGAGCACGCACTCAGATGCGGACAAGGGCATCCCGTTGATCTTGACCACGCTGGAACAAGGCGACGACGCATATCCATCGGGCATCTCGGCAGCGGTGCAATTGCTCGTCATGCTGTCCGCCACGCCGAATGGCAAACGCTACGCGCTCGACGCATCCCGCATCGCGCGCAACGTTCCCGGCCGGCCCGAGCAATGGCCAGCGCTAGTCACGGCATTGAATCCGGCCGCAGCGCTCAGTCCTTTCGCGCCGGCAGTGGCCGTTACACCTGCAGCATCGGCGAGCGGCACTGCCGCGCATGTGCGAGCGCACGGTTTGCTCCGGCGAGGTACAGGTGATGACGAAGTCGTGGTGGTGCTCGCGATCGAAGCGGGCTTCCACATCAACGCCAATCCGGCGAGCTTCGATTTTCTGGTGCCTACCAGCGTGCAAATCCCGGGGGTGAGCGCGGCGGAGGTGCAATACCCACCTGGGCAGACGTTCAAATTCGATTTCGCGCCCGATGTTTTGCAGGTCTACGAGGGCACGGTCAAGATCGTCGCGCGAGTCCGAAGCGGTCTGCTCGACCGTGCTCACCCTCTGCGCGCAACCGTCGAGACCCAAGCTTGCACGCAGAGCATTTGCCTCCCACCCAGCCGGATCGCTTTGACCATCGAGCCGGCCAAGTCGAACTGACCCGCGACGAAGTCGAAATTGGCACGGCAAAATCGAAACTGACACCGGCGAAGTCGAAACCGGCACCGGCGAAGTCGAAACCGACACCGACACCGGCGAAGTCGAAACCGGCACCGGAGACGCAGCCCTGACACACGGACGGCTACGTACTACACTCGAGCCGAGTGTTCGCAGTGGCAGCAAATGCTGATGATGCTAGTGGCGTAGCGTACATGGCATCGATGCCGGCGCGAGCCGGGTATCGTGGTGATGGCGGCGCAGCGGCGCACCATCACGAATCAGCGCAATAAAATCGGGAGGCGAGAATGAAGCTGGGATTGATCGGGGCAGGCTTCGTGGCGAATTTTCAGGCGGTCGCGCTGCAGCAGGTGCGCGGCCTGGACGTGGCCGGCGTTCTGCAGCGGCGCGGCGCTGAAGCATTGGCGGCGTTCTGCCGCGACCAGGGCCTGGGCGACGCGAAGCTGTATAAAACCGTTGCCGAGCTCGCGCAGCACGTCGACGTACTGGCGTTGTTCATGCCCAACTATGCTTGCGTCGAAGTGATGGAAGAAATTGTCGCGGCTGTTACAGCCGGCGCACAATTGCGCGGCGTGATTCGCGAAAAACCGCTGGGCCGGAATATGCAACAGGCCCGGTGCATGAGTGCGCTCGCCAAGCAAGCTGGACTGCTGACGGCGTACTTCGAGAATCAAATCTACATGCGCGCCATTCGCACGCAGCGGGAACAGCTCTTGCCAGTCCAGCGGTCCATGGGGCCACTGACCTTAACCCGATCCGCGGAAGAACACGGCGGTCCGCACGAGCCGTGGTTCTGGGATCCGTTGCGGCAAGGCGGCGGCGTATTGCTCGACATGGGTTGTCACAGCATCGCGGTTGGGCGCTATGTGTTGACGCCGCCGGGCGAAGATCTGCTGTTTTTGCAGCCGCAGTCGGTGACCGCCGATTTAGGTCTGCTGAAATGGGGCCAACCGAAGTGGCGCGCGAAGCTGCTGGCCGAGCGCGGTGTCGATTACGGCAAAACACCAGCGGAAGATTTCGCCACAGGCATGATCACTTATCGTAATCCGACCACCGGGCAGATGGTGAAGTCGCAATTTACCGACTCCTGGATGTTCGAGAAGCAAGGGCTGCGTTTGTTCATGGACGGTATGGGACCTGGCTACGCATTCGAGATCAACACGCTGTTGTCGCCGCTTTCGATTTTCATCGGCGATGCCGCGGCGGAAGCGATCGCCGATCAAGAAACCGCATTGGAAAAAGCCACCGCAAGTCGCGGCCTGCTCGCCGTCCAGTACAACGAAGC